>DASXTY010000883.1:0-11018 GCA_036505155.1 Polyangiaceae bacterium
GGTTGTGTGCATCAACAAGATGGATCTGGTCGATCACAGCCGCGAGCGCTTCGAACACATTCAAGCCCAATTCGCGGAGTTCGTCGGCAAGCTCGGTTTTCGGGACGTGCGCTTTATCCCCATCAGCGCGCTTTTGGGAGACAACGTCGCGCATCGGAGCCCGCGCATGGACTGGCATACCGGGCCGACGCTGCTCGAGTATTTGGAAACGGTTCCCATCGCCACCGATCTGAATTTTCAGGACTGGCGCTATCCGGTCCAATACGTGTTGCGCCCCGACCTCACGTTTCGCGGGTTTGCCGCAGCCATCGCCTCGGGAGTCGTGAAGAGCGGGGATACAGTCTTGGTTTTACCCTCGAAACAGACCAGCCGGGTGGCCGCCATCGAGAGCTTCGACGGCAAGCTCGATCGAGCTTGGGCGCCCATGAGTGTCACCCTGCGGCTGGAGGACGAAATCGACGTCAGTCGCGGCGACATGCTGGTGCATCCTGACAATTTGCCCAAGGTGGGGCGGCGCTTCAATGCAACCCTGGTGTGGATGAGCGAGCGGCCGCTCGACCGGCTGAAGAGCTATTTACTCAAACACACAACGCAGCTCGTGCGTGCAGAGATTGAACACGTTGCGCACACCGTGGACCTGGAGAGCCTCGAGCCGACCGCGGCTTCACGTCTGGAGCTCAACGACATCGGCCAGGTCACAGTGGCTTGCCACCGACCGCTGTTTTACGATTCCTATCGGCGCAATCGCAGTACCGGCGCATTCATTCTCATCGATTCGCTGACTAACAATACGGTGGCGGCCGGGATGATCCTGGACGATGAACCCGCCCCGCCCGCCGAGTCCGAGGCGCGCGGCAGATTCGAGTGGCCGCACACCCACGTGAGCCCGGCCGAGCGCAACGAACGGCTAGGGCAGAAGGGCGCTGCGGTTTGGCTGACCGGGCTACCGGCCTCGGGGAAAAGCGCCATCGCCTACGCGCTCGAGCGGCGGCTGTTCGATTCGGGGCGGGTGGCGATGGTGATCGATCCCGATGACGGCTTGTCGCGCGAAGGGTTACCGGATGGCTCGAGCCCGGCGCAGACGCCGGAGCTTGCGCGCCGGTGCGCGGATGCGGGCCTCTTCGGCATCTTTGCTTATGCTTCACCGTTGCGCGCAGATCGGGAGGCGCTGCGCGCCGCGGTAGGCGACGAGCGGTTCGTCGAGGTGCACGTCGCGACCTCCAAAGAAACCTGCAAGAAGCGCGATGCGCGCGGTGCTTACGGTCCCGCTCATCCCGATCCCCAATACGAGCGCCCACAAGACCCCGCAGTGACGGTTTCCCTGGATTCGACCGACGCGGACGAGGCCGCGTACGAAATCATGAAGGCGCTCGAGCGCTGCGGGCTTTTGCCGTCGCAATACGCGCTTTGAGGTCGAACCTAGCAATTGATGGCGAACTTTAGCTCAGCTCCCCTAAGCCCGTCGCTTTCGGCCCGCAGGTACACCGTCCCTTGGCTCTGATCGCTCTTCACGATCGCCAAGCAGAGCCCATTGAAGGCGCTGCGCCGATCCGCTTTGTCTCTTTCTAGGCAGCTCGGATCGCCGTTGCCGACTCCAGCGATTTCACCGGGACCCTGGATGAAAAACCGCACCAGATTGGATGCGATGGGAACGATGAGATCGTCGCTGTCCAGGATTTCCACGCGAACGGGAATGGCATCGCCTTTTCCTTTGAGCTCCGTGCGATCCGGAACGAGTCGGATGGAGGCTGGCGCGCCGGTAGTCCTGACCACCTTCTCGAGTGCGCCGCCCAAGCCGCCACTGCCCACAGCCCGGAGCTCCCCCGGAGTGTAGGGAACCTCCCACTCGATGTGGCTTTCGCGTACGACGCGTTTTTTGCCCAATGACGTGCCGTTCAAGAACAGCTCCACTTCGCCGCAGTTGGTGAAGACCCAAACCTTGATGATCTCACTTTCCCTGCCCGCCCAATTCCAGTGAGGGAAAACGTGGAGCAGGGGCTCGTCTGACCAATTGGCCTTGTAATAGTAGTATTCGTCTTTCGGGAAACCGCAGGTGTCCAGGATCCCGAAATGGCTATTGATGCAAGGCCAGCCGTACGGTGAGGGCTCGCCGCGGTAGTCGAAACCGCTCCACACGAACATCCCGGTCAAAAATGGGTGCCGGAGCAACCTCTGCCAGGGGATTTCGTAGTGGCAAGTCCACCACGACAGCCATTCAATTAGAGCGGGAGCGTGTCCGTACGCATCCAGGTAGCATTTTTCGGGGACCGGGTAATAGACGCCCCGGGTGGTACAGCAGGCAGCGGCTTCGGTGCCGATCTGCAGCCGTTCCGGCTTTTTTTCGTGTAGCTCGATGTCGGTTCCTTTATGCCCGTAGTTGATACCCGTTAGATCCATCTTCTCCAGGTACCCTCCGGAATAGTAACCGTGGTTCATGGCGGAAAGAGTAGGGCGAGTGGAGTCCAGTCGGTGCGCGCGTCGTACCAGGGTCTCCATGATGCGCGCGCCGCGTTCGGTGCCTTGAAATGGCTCCTCGTTTTCCATCGACCACATCACAATGCAGGGATGGTTGCGATCGCGGTAGATCATGCTCTCCAGGTCGGCGAGCCCCTTTTCAGAGCTATCGAGCTGCCGGTTCTCATCCATGACCAGCATTCCCAGCCGATCGCAGGCATCCAAAAGCTCCGGAGCCGGCGGGTGATGCGCACATCGATACGCGTTCGATCCCATCTGCTTGAGCAAACGGATCTTGTACTGTTGCAAGCTGTCGGGGAGGGCTACCCCAACGCCCGCAAAGTCCTGATGGTTACAGGTGCCCTTGATCACGGTGTGTTTGCCGTTCAAAAAGAAGCCCTCGCTGGTAAATTCGAAGCTTCGCACGCCGAACGTCGTTTCGTATCGGTCCACGAGCTCGTCGCCGCAACGGAGCTCGGTGCTCAGGGTGTACAAAACGGGCGTTTCAGGTGACCAAAGCCGCGGACTATGGATTTCAAGCGTCTGAACACATACCCCCTGGTCGTCCGCGCTCACCACCAGCTGGGCGTCCGCAAAGGACAACCGCGCGCCGAGAGCGTCCAGGATGGTGTTCATCACCTTGACCGACGCCGGCGACGAGGTCTGGTTGTGAACCGTGATCTCGGCGCGGACCGTGGCGGATAGCGAGCTCACCGAGGGCGTGGTGATGTAGCTCCCCCACTGTGCCACGTGTACCCGGCTGGTCTTGCGAATCCACACGTGCCGGTAGATGCCGCAACCTTCGTACCACCAGCCCTCCGTGTCGGTTGCGTCCACGCGGACCAGCACGCAATTATCCCCCTCGTCTCCGTAACGTAGGTTGTCTGTGACGTCCACTTCGAAGCTCGCGTAGCCGCTGCGATGGTCTTTGAGGATTTGGCCGTTCAGCCAAACTCGACTGTTCCGGAACACGCCGTCGAACTCGAGGACGATCTTCTTCCCCTTGTCCTCTTGGGGGATCGGGAAGACCTTGCGATAAAAGCCAATTCCGCGCGGCAAATAACCATGGGTCTTGTCCGCGTCGCTGTCGGTTTGCAAAAAATCCCCTTCGATGCAGAAGTCGTGGGGCAAGTCGAGCTTGCGCCAGGTCTCAGGATCTACCTCCGCCTTGGTCTCCTTATCCACAAAGGCAATTTGGAGATGTTTGCCCTTCGGCTCGTCTTTGGCAGGAACGTCGGTCAATCGGGCGGCTCGGCCCGCCTTGACGGATTCGGGGATCGCGATGTCGCCCCGGTAGAAAGTCCAATCTTCGTCGAAGGTTTCGCGGGTCCTGGGGCTAGTCATTTGTGAAATTCCCGTGGCACAACCGTCCATGGTCTACTTGACTCGATGTCTCCCGGTCGATACTCACGCTAGCTTGATATGGCTCACGAATCCAAGGAGATGAAGTTTATCGCGACGCCGGAAAAGGGCGAGGTGTCGGCTATTTTGATTCGGCCGAAGGACTCAACGCACCTACTGGTTCTCGGCCACGGGGCCAGCACCAATATGCGGCACCGAACGCTCCAGGCCATCGCGGATGGCATGGCCGATGTGGGCATCGCGACCTTCCGCTACAACTTTCCCTACAGCGAGCGCGGCAAGGGCCGCGACTCCCAAGATGTGTGCACCGCGACTGTCCGCTCCGCAGTCGCGGCTGCTCGGAAAGCCGCTCCCAAGCTCCCGCTCCTCGCCGGCGGCCACTCCTTCGGCGGGCGCATGACCTCGACCGCCGCGTCGGAATCGCCGCTAGATGCCGTGCAGGGCTTGGTCTTTTTTTCCTTCCCGTTGCACCAGCCCGGCAGCCCGGGCACCCAGCGCGCCGATCACCTGAGCGCTGTAAAGCTCCCCTTGTTGTTCCTCAGCGGTACCCGTGACTCGCTGGCGACCTTCGCGCTACTGCAATCCGTTTGCAAGAAGCTCGGGCAACGCGCGACGCTCCACGCGCTCGAAACCGCCGATCACGGCTACCGCGTGGTAAAACGCGGCCGGAAAACCGATGAAGACGTGTTCGTCGAGATGGCCCGCGTAGCTCGGCAATGGGTGTCGCAGTTGTGACTGACCGCGCCGGCGCGGCACGAGACGTTTTTCTGGTTGCCCGCTTCGAGCTCGGCGAAGCCTTGCGAAGTCGGTTGCTGCTAGTGATGCTGCTGCTCTTCATGAGCAGCGGCGCGCTCAGTGCCTGGGGCTACTCGGCCGCGGTGGGGCGCTTTCAAGAGCAGAGCGCGGAGGTCATGATCATGACGGGCGAGCGGTCGGCGGATAGCGCGATGTTGCGGCGCGGATCGCCGAGCTACCGGGACATGTTGCGGGCGTGGTTGGGAGACGACAAAAAAGCCGATTACTTGGCGGCAATTCCGCCGATCGTCGTATTTTTTGCCTGGGCTTCGTTCACATTCACGCCGTGGCTCATTTTGCTCACCTCCGCCGAAAGCATCGCTGCGGAAGTGGCCACGCGCAGCATCCGGTTTAGCGCGCTCCGCACCTCTCGGCTGTGGCTTGCCCTGGGTAAGGCGCTCGGGCAAGCCTGGATCGTGGCGGGTGTGACCGCGCTCCAGGCTTTGACCTTTTTTCTGGTGGCTCGGCTCACGCTGCACGGATTCGAGCCGGCGGCGACCGCGCTGGGACTGCTCTCGTTTTGGCCTCGCGTGATGACGTACATTTTGCCGTTTCTGTCCTGGGCCATGTTCGCGTCCATGACCACGGCGAGCGCGAATTTTGCGCGAGTGGTGTCGCTCGGTGGCGCTTTGTGTCTGGCCTTGTTTTCCGGCATAGCGGGCAGTCGATGGGTGCGCGGCGGGACCGTGCGCGACACCGTCTGGGATCTGTTCGGCTATCTCACGCCGTTCGGGCACAGCAACGGCCTCTGGTATCCGGTGGGCGGAAAGTTCTTCGGCGACATCGCGGTGTGTCTCGCTCTCACGGTGCTCTATTTCGGGATGGGGTTCGCCGTTTTGCGAAAGCGCGACCTGTGAGCAGCCCAGCTCTGCGCTTCGATGATGTGCGCAAACGCTTCGGCGCCATCGAAGCGCTGCGCGGGTTGAGCCTCGAGGTGCCGTCGGGGACGCTGTTCGGCCTGGTGGGCCCCAACGGTGCCGGGAAAACCACGGCATTTTCCATCGCTTGCGGGTTTCTGAGCCCCGATGTGGGCTCGGTGCAGGTCCTCGGGCACTCCGGTTTCGATCCAGCGCGACTCAAGGGGCGTCTGTTGGCGCTGCCGCAAGATGCGGTGCTGGGCCGCGAGACGCGCTGTCTCGACCTGCTGGTTTTTTTTGGGCGCCTTCAGGGACTTACGGCAGCCGCCGCGCGGCGCGACGCAGAGCGCGTCCTGGAAGAAGTGGGCCTGACCGACCGTCGCAAAGCGCCCACCAAAACATTGTCCCACGGAATGCTGCGTCGGCTCTCGGTTGCGCAAGCGTTACTCGGTGCGCCGGACATTGTCTTGCTCGATGAACCGACGAGCGGGCTCGATCCACGCCACGCGCACGAGCTTCGTGAGCTCTTGCGTCGCAACCGACAGGTGGGGCGCACGTTTTTAATCTCGTCCCACAACCTGCCGGAGCTCGAGACCCTGTGCGACCACGTTGCGTTCATCGATCGCGGCCAGGTCGTCGCCGCGGGCGCGATCGACGTGGTCACCGGCAAAGGGCAAGAGGTGGAAATAGACCTCGCAGCCGGTCCCGAGCCCATCGACGCGGTGACGCGCGCGCTGCCGGCGGCCCAGGTGAGCTGGAACGCAGAGCGGCGCATCTTGAGGATCACGTTTCGCCCGGAAGCCGGAAACGCGGTCGAAGATGTCATTGGCGCGGCGCTTCGAGCGTTGCTCGATGGTGGAGCGCGCATCGGCGGTGTGCGGCGCGGCACCAGCCTGGAGCGAAAGTTTCTGGAGATGACCTGAGGGCGGCGGGCAGCGGGCTAAGAGTTATACGAAGCTGCACGAGCTCAGAAACACGCCCAACTTTCGCTTTGAAAGTCGCACTGGCACCAGGTCGAGCCGTAGAGACACCCGGCGCCGCCGAGCCCCGTGCAACTGGTTCCGTCGGTGGGCGCATTGGAAGGACACGCTTGCGAATTCATACCGGAGACGAGACAAGCCCACTGTCCGCCGGTGGTGCAATCGCAGGATGCCCCAATGTAATGACATTCGGTGCCCTCCAAGCCGGTGCAGCCGCTCTGATCCGCGGGCGCGCTCGCCGGGCAGTTCACGGTGCTGTTGCAGCGCCAGCCGCCACCCCAGCAACCGCAGTCCATGGTCGCGTACTTACAGGTGATTCCGGAAGCTGCTCCACTGCAGGCGGAGTTGTCAGCCGGAGCGCTACTGGGGCAGCTTGCACTATTACCCCCCGCACCCGTGGACGCGCCGCCCGAACCACCTCTGGCGGTAGTTCCGCCGACATAACCGCCGGCTCCCGTCGCGCCTCCGGTTCCCGGTGTCGCGCCGCCTGCGCTTGCCCCGCCGCCGCCGGTTGCACCCGTGCCGGAGCTTCCGTTTTCGGAACCACCACAGGCCGCAAAGCCGAAGACGACCATCCCCACGCCCAAAAGTTGAAATAACGGCTTCATGCTGACTCACGCCTCCCGTGTGTAAACGAGCGGGTTCATGGGGCTTACTGCGAGCTCGCCGGGTTCCACTCCCGGCAAGCAGGCGCGCAGATCGCTCCAACGCGCTTCGTTGTCCGGATGCGAGGCACGCATCCCGTCCGTGAAATAGATGATGGTCATGACTTCCCGCATCTGACTGCTCAGGTTTGGCGATGCGCGGTGCAAAGTCCAACCGCTGTGAAAAGTGGCATCTCCTGCGGACATGAGCTCGGCGCCGCCGATGGGATAGCCCCGGTTCTCCACGTGCTCAGCTAGGGTCTGCTCGGAGTGGTCGCCAATGGGCAGGTGACCGGCGAAGCCGCCGCGGTGCGAGCCGGTGGCAAACTGCATGATGCCGGTCTGAGCATCGAGGTCGATGAGCGGCATCCACAATGTGATGCAGCCGTCCCCTTCGAAGGGCCAATAGTACTGGTCCTGGTGCCACGGAGTGAAGCCGCCTCCGGCTTCCTTGTACAGCGCCTGATCGTGATACACGCGGACGCCGCTCACCCCCATCAGCTCGGCGGCAACTTGGGCAAACCGGCGCGATTTAACGAACTTTTCAACCGCCGCGTCCCTGGTCCAGAGATTTCCAGTCTGCAAAAATGCCTTGCCGTAGGTATCGCGCTCGCCAAGGGGCCGTTGCTCATGGTTGAAGCGCCGTACCGCTTCGCCAATCACCGGGCGGTAGCAGGCAGCCTCGGAGCGGCTCGCCAGCCCCCGCAAGAGGACATGCCCATCGCGGCGGTATTGCGCGATGGAGCTCGGGTCCAACGCGTACGGTTCGTCGAGGGACTGGAGTTCATCGGCCATGGGTCAATTCATGCGAAGCGTCTCGAGGGCCTTCAGGCGAACCCATGCACTTTTGCAGATAGGCGCCGGCGAGCGACTGACCCGTCATAGATCGATGACATCGCCACGACGAAAGTCGGGCTTCAAATTCCAACAGCACATCCAAATCGGAGGCGGCCCGCGCTCTGCCCCGTGCGGCTGACCCATAGACGACGCAGCTTATCAGGTCGTCCAGCAGCAAACGTTGAAGCCCGCCGAGCAGCATGGTTGCGGCCTCTGCATAGCCGGCTTGAAGCGCCATTTCGAAATCATACCTTTCAGAACACTGGATGCAACTGTAAACCCGGCGCGTACGGTCGCTTGTCGATGTGATACACGACATAGCCCTGGTTCTCGCGGAATCCGAGCGACTGATAGAACGGTTCCTCACAGTTGGCGACGATGTAGCCGGTGACGAAGCTCACTCACCCCGATCGCCTCTAGCTCCCCGGTAGTACAGACGCCGTTGTCGCGCCAGCGCCAGTGCGGGACAGACCTAGTCGAAGGCATTGAAAACCCTGACACGACGCCCGTCCAGTCCGGTCGCGTCGCATCATCCACGCCCCGGCTCTCCCGGCGCAGTCACGCGCCGTACTGCAGGTCATCCGCGAGGACGAGCGCCGGCATGCCGAGCTGGCCTGGCGCTTCCTAAACCTTGCCCTTCTCCGACGCATTGTGAGGCTCGATCCGTAGGTCATCTCGACCGGCGCCTAGCTCCCTGCCGTAGCCGACGGATGCCCAGTCGGCGGGCTCACGGCGTGGGCGCCGCGGCAGGGTCAGGCCGGGAACCGGTTGTGGATCTCGAACGTCGTGACCTTCGGCTCGGGGATCCCGCCTACCTTCGCGAAGGCCGGCTTCAGCTTACCCTCGAGGAACGCGCCGAACTCCTCGGCGGAATCCCAGACGTCGACGACGAAAAATCCAGTCTGCGACTTACCTGAGACGTGCGAGAGGATGCCCAGCGGGTAGTTGCCGTTGGAGTGGAGCTTGTAGCCGAGCTGCTTCGCTATCTCGTCGTACTTGGCTGTACTGAGGTTGTCGAACTGCATGATGAATCCAATCGCCATAGGGTCCTCCGTGTGAACGTGGGTTCCCAACCTAACGCACTTCGCGGCGCCGTGCCACACTCGGCCCGGTCTCGACCCAAGACGCACCCCGCCTAGACACCGAGTGCGAGTTGCTCGCGGCCAATTGCGAGTCTCTTGTACCGGTACTGGAATGACTTGGCGACCGGATCCAGCAGCCGTCTTCATTACCGGGCTGCCGGTCGTAATCGGTGGGAGAGCTATTATTCGGCTACAGGCTCGCCCGAGCCGCCTAGCTCCTTGGGAAGGTCGCGTAGCTTAAGCAGACCGTCACGAATCGTAACCACCTTTTCCTCGTAGTTGACGTGAAGGCCCGGCTCGAATTTTAGATCGGGGATAACAGCCGCGTACACGTCGATGAGGCCCCACTGGGGATGGGTAGTCATCACATGACCCCCGCAAGTATTACAGAACTGCCGCTTGCTGTTCTCGCTTTTCTGGAACATGCCGAGTTTATCTGCACCCCTGGTGACGCTCACGTTTCCCGTTTTCCAAAGCGAGAAGGCGTTGATTGGCGCGGCCGCCCACTGCCGGCACGAAGCACAATGGCAATAGCCCATCGCCTCCGGTTTGCCCGTAACCGTAACCTCGACGGCTCCACAAAAGCAGCTACCCTTGATTTTCTGTTCGCTCATGTCATCGCTCCTGTTTCGGTTGGGCGATGGTAATGCACCTGAGCGGACTCAGCAAAGCCCAACCCAGAATGGCTCACTTTACAAACAATTGCTGGAATGTGCGCCAGATCCGGGCTTTTTTTGGTTCGCAGATTGGGTGTTATGTCCCCTTTTCTACCACCGGTCGGCGTTTGGATTACCTTTTCGCCTGCCCACGAAGGGGCGAAAGTTCTCTGTGCCGGTGAAGAAGCGCCGATGCTCGAGACCGTGCTGGAAAGACCGCGTGGAAGGCATCGTATCATGAAAATTGGCGGTCTCGGCGCTGACGGCGGTTCCGGACAGTTTCCGGTCACCCGAAAAATGAGGCAAACGCCTCATGACGGACCTGCCCCCAGTCTTTTACGGTTGCGCGACCATCGCAAGCAAGGACGCGATAAAATGCCCAAGATTTCAAAGCAAGATGCCAAAAGACGCGAGGACCACGGCAAGGTGGTTGACTGTGCCGACGACCTCGACGGTTACACGGTCCATGGGTCAATTCATGGTGGCGGTGAAGAGCACCGCCGGTGAAATGATGTGGTGGGTCCAATTGTAACCGGCGTCGTCCTCTCCGGAAAGCCAGGCGAACGTCATCTGTCCAAGAACGCCCACGCCCCAGGCATCCGCCACCCACCATTCGTATCCGGCGCCTACCAAAAAGCCGAAGCCCCCGCCGCCGAAGCCGGTCGAGGTGAAGGTGTCGGTCTTGAGCTCCCCAGCGGAGACGGCAGCGTATCCCGGCGCTCCCATGAAATGCAGTCCGCCCTCCGGGTTCACGTAAAAGTCAATGACTGGCGCCACCAGATGCAAGAGCGCCGTGTCTATCGTCACCTTGGAACGCACAATGTTGCTGCCGATGATGTTCACCACAGTATATTCGTCTGCGCTTGGAGACGGCACCCAAAGCAAGAAATAACCGCCCCCCAACGCCAAACCGGGGATGGGTGATCCGCCGACCACAGCCTGGAACGAACCTCCAAACCCCGTTACGGTTCCCTTTGCCTTTCCGAAAAATGGAATGGTGTCGCTTTCGATCGAGTCGCTACCATAAGCGAAACCCGCGCCGAGGCGAAGGTATAGGCCGTCATGAAACCGCGCCTGCTGCGCTTTGGCTGGGCGCGCCAGCGCCAGTCCAACAAAAGTGGCCGCAATAAGAAATTCAATCCGTCGCCGCATCACGCCGGGACTCTAATCGGGATCGCGGAAGCGTGTCCACCATGTGCTCGTCGCGCCGGACTGCAAACCTTCACCGCCGAGCCCGAGTCACGCGTTCGGCGGCAATGCCTCGCAGTCGCGCGCGAAGGTAGCGCCCCGTGTAAGAAGCGCGATTCTTCGCGATTTCTTCGGGCGACCCAGTGGCCACCACCTCTCCACC
>DASXTY010000884.1:0-2424 GCA_036505155.1 Polyangiaceae bacterium
TGCAACACCCGATTGTCGAAGGGCTTGGGGATGATGTACTTCGGTCCGAAGCGCATTCGGTGACGCCGGTACGCGCGGAGCACGTCGTCCGGGACTTCCTCCCGAGCCAATTTTGCGAGGGCCTCCGCTGCCGCAATCTTCATTTGCTCGTTGATGGTCGAGGCGCGCACGTCCAGAGCCCCCCGGAAAATGTACGGGAATCCCAAGACGTTATTCACTTGGTTGGGGTAGTCGCTGCGACCGGTGGCCACGATGGCGTCGGGCCGCGTGGCGACCGCCGTTTCGTAGTCGATTTCCGGCTCAGGGTTGGCCAGAGCGAAGATGATGGCTTTTGGGGCCATCGAACGGAGCATTTCCCGGGAAACGATACCGCCGGCAGAAAGTCCGATCATCACGTCTGCGTCCACCATTGCATCGCCGAGCGAGCGTCTGGGATCGCTCCGGGGCCTGGCAAAGTCTCGCCGGAACTCGTCCAGCTGCTCCCGGCCTTCCACTAGAACGCCGTCGACGTCGACCATGGTGATGTTTTCCCTGGGCACTCCGATGCGAACCCACATCTGCATGCACGAAACCGCGGCGGCGCCCGCGCCGATGCAAGTTACCTTGAGCTCGTGGAGGCTCTTCTCCTGAACCATGGCGGCATTCATCAAGGCAGCGGCCGAAATGATGGCGGTGCCGTGTTGGTCGTCGTGCAAGACCGGTATCTGCATTTGCTGCCGGAGATCCCGCTCGATGACGAAGCAGTCCGGAGCGCGAATGTCCTCCAGATTGATTCCGCCGAAGGTAGGCTCCAGCGCGCGCACGATCTGAACGAAGCGCTGGGGGTCCAGCTCATCGAGCTCCAAGTCGAAGACATCGATGTCGGCGAAGCGCTTGAAAAGAACCGCCTTGCCCTCCATCACTGGTTTTGCCGCGCGCGGTCCGATGTTCCCCAGCCCCAAGACGGCGGTGCCATTGGTCACCACTGCAACCAGGTTCCGCCTTGCGGTATACAAATCGACTCGGCTGGCGTCGGCGGCGATCTCCAAGCACGGAGCAGCAACGCCGGGCGAATACGCGAGCGACAGGTCGAGCTGCGAGGCAACCGGCTTGGTCCAAACCACTTCGATCTTGCCGGGGCGCCCGCTCGAATGGTACCGGAGGGCCTCTACGTGACGCGTCATCTCCCCAAGCTTACCTTCCCTCTCGATGGCGTGTCCTCCCGGATCTCTGGCGAGCCGCCCGGCCATGGGTGACCGCCGAGTTGCGCCGGAATTGAGCATTGAGCTCGAAACGCTTGCGCTCAGGGAGGCGGCGCGCAGTTTCGAAGACATCAATTGGACCCACTTCAATAGCGTCCTGCGCAAGCCGCATCTGGTCTTCTCCACCGCTTCGAGCCGCTTGGGTCGCTGGCTCCGGCAACCACGCATCATCGAGCTTTCGAGCCAGCTGCTCACCGACCATGGCTGGGGGACGCTGGTTGAAGTGCTGAAGCACGAAATGGCGCATCAGTATCTGGACGAAGTGCTGGCGGAGGTGGAAGAAACCAGCCACGGACCGGTCTTCCGACAGGTGTGCGAGGCGCGCGGTATCGACTTCCGGGCTGCGGGCGTTCCTGAGAGCTCGGCAGCGGCGGGCGACGACGCGCGGGTTCTGGAACGAGTGGCGAAACTTTTGGCGCTTGCCGAAAGCTCCAACTTGCACGAGGCGGAAGCGGCTATGGGCGCCGCACAAAGGCTCATGCTCAAGTACAACATCGACGCCGGGCTTCGCCTGCGATCTCGCCGTTACGCGTTTCGGCACCTGGGCAAGCCCTCCGGTCGCGTCAGCGAAGCCGAGCGCGTTCTGGCGGGTATTCTCGACGAGCATTTTTTTGTGGAGGCCATCTGGGTTCCGGTCTGGCGGCCCCTGGAAGGCAAGCGCGGAACCGTGCTCGAAGTTTGCGGTACTAAAGAGAACTTGGAGATGGCCGAATATGTTCACTCCTTCTTGCTCCACACCGGTGAGCGACTTTGGCGTGAACATCGGCGTCACCGCAACACCACCAGCAACTTCGGGAGGCGGAGTTTTCTCGCGGGCGTCATGCATGGATTTCGAGACAAGCTCGTAGAGAACAGCAAAGCGAGCCAGAGGGCAGGGCTTGTCTGGTTGGGTGACCAGGAGCTGAAAGATTACTATCGACGGCGCCATCCACGCGTGCGGCGCACCCGGTTGGGGGGCGCGTTACCCAGCGCCAGCTTTGCGTGGGGGCGGCGGGCCGGACAGCAGATTGTGCTCCACCGCGGGATTAGTCAGGGGCCAAGTCAGCGCCAATTGCTGCTTTCCACCCGGCAGAACAAAGCCTCGCGTTGACCTCTCGACAGGGGCGCGCGACGTTTAAAAATACCGTCGTGCCCCCCGACCCTGCCCGTGAGCTCCCTGCGCCTTCCGATGCTGCGACAGAGT
>DASXTY010000885.1:0-3178 GCA_036505155.1 Polyangiaceae bacterium
CCGCTTCAGCCGGTCACGGTCGAAAACGGCTGCCCGCAGTTCGTACCGAAGAGTCACACCTGGGAAGTGCTGCCGCACCATCCGATCCACAACGACCCGCGTGTCCATGGTCTGGAAGTCGATTCGGCCGACGTATCGAACGCGGTCACCTGCGAACTGCCTGCCGGTGGCGCCACCGTGCATCACAACCGCACCCTGCACCACACAGCAGCCAACACCACCGACATTCCCCGGCGAGCTTACACTCTGGTTTTCGGTACTCCCGCCAAGAAGCGCGAAATTCCTCGGCATTTGCCGTGGCAACACCTGCGTAAGACCCCGCGAGAAGAGCGGCGCGCACGACACAACTCGAAGTAAACGCCGGCCGACAAGGGGTCGTGTCGGCTTACGAGCGATCCCTTGTGCATTCTCTCGCACTAGCCGTTGCCTTGATGGCCGGCGGCTGCCGAGGAACCCTCGAGGGCGCCGTCCACTCCTACGACGCCGGGCGCTATTCCGAGGCGGACATCGCATTTCGAGGCGCCGAGCGCCCGAGTCGCTCCTGGGATTTCGAAAACCGCGCGCGCTACGCCCTATACCGCGGGCTCACCCACCTGGCGCTCGGCGACGCTCGGGCCGCCGACCGGTGGTTGAGAGCGGCAAAAGCGGCAGTCGAGTCCGACCCGGATGGATTCAGCCCCGAAGATCGCGGCCGTCTGGCGGCTGCTTGGCGGAGCTTGGGTCACATGCCGGGCGACGGTCGGTAGTAGGGCAAAGGTCTCAAAAGAAAACCAACAACCGCCGCGGATTCCGCTGGTCGATGCGCTGTAGCCCGGATTCGAAAAAAAGCTCGCGGGCGCGCTGCATCTCTTCGAAGCTGGGCTTGCGATTGATTTCCGAATACTTTTGGGCCTTGTATTCGGGGCGGTATTGCCCCATCACGTTCACGTAGGTGTCCGGGGACACTTCTTGGGAGAGGAAGCGGAAAATCTCTCCAGTTTCCTCCAAAAGCCCGGGCATCACCAGATGGCGAACCAAGACGCCGCGCCGCGCCAGGCCGTCCGAGCCGAGCTCGAGCGCGCCAACTTGGCGGTGCATTTCTTTGACGATCCGGCAGGCGACGTCCCGGTAATCTTTGGCTTTAAGGTACCGGATGGCGCTTTCTTTGGTCCAAACTTTGAAGTCCGGCATGTAGATGTCGACGATGCCATCCATTAGCTCGAGCGACTCCATCGAGTCGTAGCTGCTGGTGTTGTACACAATGGGCAGGCGAAGGCCAGCCTCAATGGCGATGGGAAGCGCTTCGAGGATTTGCGGCACCACGTGCTCCGGAGTCACGAAATTGATGTTGTGACAGCACATCTGGTTCTGGAGCTCGAGCATGATTTTTGCGAGCGCTTCCGGCGTCACCTCTTCTCCGTGCCCGGCTTGTGAGGTGTCGTGATTCTGACAAAAAACACACTTGAGGTTGCAAAACGAGAAGAAGATGGTTCCCGACCCGCGCGTACCGCGTAAGCAATCTTCTTCTCCGAAATGAGGGAACCAGGTGCTCACCCGCGCATAGCGCCCGGTGGAGCAGACCCGCGCCATGTTCGCGAGCCTGTCGACGCGACAGTTGCGGGGGCACACCTCGCACCTGGCGAGCGACGCGACCGCGCGCGCGCCTCGACGCCGAATCTCCTCCAGCCCAAGGCCCAAATAGGCGGGCCAAATGCGCGCCTGGTGCATCGCAAGCGCAGTATAGCGCGTTTCGACGCCGGTCAACGCCGGCTGATGATGCGATCGACAGGGACGGTTTCATCCCACGCGTCCTCGTGACCCTCGTAGTGCACCAGGAAGCGATCATTGGAGACCACTCCAATGACGGTTGCGGCGTAAGGCGAGCCACGCCAGCGAACTTTGATCTTATCACCGACGTTGTACGGCGCGGGCGGCGACGCCGAGCCCTTCTCATTGGGCGTTACCTGCCCGGAGGCGATGCGCACCTTCTGAGGAGGCGGCGGCTGCCGAACTGGACCCACCGCGCGCCCCCGAATTCGATCCAGCCCCACATCCTGGTCCCAGCGGGAGTCGTACCCATCGAAGTGGACTCGGTAGCGGGTGCTGCCTTTTCTCTCCACGATGTACGCCGGGTATTCGGCGCCCTCCCATTCCACCAGCACGTACTCACCGACCCGATACGGCCGCTTGCACGCGCCCAGCCCCATGCTCAACATTGCGAGAACCAGCAATCGGCGGTCCCAGCCGTACATGTTCGAAGCCTAGTGCTGCGCGCCTCAAGTTCCTAATTGCGGCGCCCGCGCCTTCCAGCCGGCGCGGCTCAACGCCGGATGATTCTGCTCGAACCAGGTGCACATGCTGGTCCGGGTGGAGCGATAGGCGTGCTCCAGGATTTTGCGGCGGGCAGAGAAATTTGCCGGATTGTACATGAACAAGATGCCGTCGGCCGCGTCCGGCTCGATGAGCAGGACCGCAGCTCCGGCTTGCGCGGCGATGCGATCGCAGGATTCTTGCATGAGCTTGGCCATTCCGATCCGCGTGGCTTGGTTCAAGACCCACATCATCCCCTTGTCGCGAATGCTATCGCCCGGACCGTGTCCAGTGGGCACGCCCTGCACGTGCACCGGGGTCATGGGGTTGATCACCACGATGACGTCCGCGTTTTCGCGAACTGCAATGTCGAGGTGGGAAATCTGACCGGCGCCGGCGTCGATGTAATGCCGGTCTCCAATACGCACCGGGGAGAAAAACGGCGGGACCGCCATGGAAGCAATGCAGGCCCGCGTCACCGGAACTCGGTCAAACCCCGAGGCTCCAAACAACACCTGCTCGCCGGAATCGAGATCATGAGCCATGATGCGGAGCTCCCGGGGCATGGCTCGAAAGCTATTGGGAATGTCGCGGCGAACGAAAAACTCTTCCAGAAAACGCTCATAATACTCGAGGGTAAACAGACCTGCCGGCAACGAGTCATAGAGTCGTTCGAGCTCCTCCCAAAGGGCCGCCGGAGGCTCTGCTTCTTTGTTGCGCGCGATCAAACTGGTAGCGCCGTCGCGCAGCGCGCCCAGCGTCGAAACCAGGGTGCGCCGCCATTCGCCAATATCGATCCGCAAAAGATGTTTGCGCTCCAGGCCGAAATACACGTCGGCCGGATCCAAAAAAGCGCGATAGATTCGCTGCACCGATCCGCCGCCGGCCA
>DASXTY010000886.1:0-1778 GCA_036505155.1 Polyangiaceae bacterium
CTCGGCGAAGAGCCGTCTCGAAGTCATCGGCGCCCCGAGCCTTGCATAACTCGATCGACCGGGACTAAAAATTGGCACTACCGGTACTGAGCCGCTGCACTTGATCGCGGCTCGAGAGGACCTGACAACATGTCACTGGACATCCTGCGCGCTGAGCTCGAGCGCCTCTTCGAGTTGGAGGAGCTTCTCAGCCTAACGCGTGACGTCATGGGCTTCGATCCGGAGCAAGTCGGTGGGACGTCCGCGAAGGGCTCGTTCGCATTGGCCCTGACCAAGCTGTGTCTGGAGTCGGACGCGGTCGAGGCGCTGTGCGATGCCGTGCTCGCCTCCAAGGACCATGTGAACCCCGCGATTTTGCAGCTGCGCCTCAGCGGCCCCTCGGACGACCGGGAGCTCCAGGCTGGGGAGTCGCTCGGTGCGTTCACTGTGGTTCGCAAACTCGGCGAGGGCCGGCTCGGCGCATCCTACCTGGTTAAGAAAGACGGCCGCGAAATCCGGCTCAAGGTGTTACGTCGAGAAGCGACGCGAGATCGGGGAGCCCTGCAACGCTTTCTCACCGTGAGCCGTCTGGTTGGTCGCATTGAGCATCCTGGGTTGCCGTCGGAAGCGGAGGCAGCAAGGGTGGGCGAGTTTTTCTTCGTCGCTCACCGATATGTGGACGGGCAGTCTCTCTCCGCGCGCATCGCGCGCACCGGCGCCATGCACATCAACGAAGCGCGTGCCTTGGTCCAGGGAATCCTGGAACCGCTCAAGGCTCTCCACGAGCGTCGGATTTCTCACGGAGATCTGCGGGCAGAAAACATCCTCATCGCGCGGGGCGTCGCTGGGCAGCCCCAGCCGCTGCTCTTGGACGCGGGCTCGGACCGCCTGCGCGCCCGGGCACGACCCGACAACGGGCAAACCGAGTTTTTTTCCACGGTAGGCTCGCCTCACACCGTGGCTCCGGAGCAGATCCACGGTTTGCCGTCCGATCCCCGAAGTGACGTGTATTCCTTCGGCGCGCTGCTCTACGAAGTCCTGGTCGGAAAGCCTGTATTTTCTGTGTCCACGCCCATCGAAGCCGCCCTCAGTCATCTGTCTGCGGAGCCACCGGCGGCCAGCCGAGTGGCGCCACGCGGCTGGATTTCCCCGGAGCTCGACGACTTGATCTTGTCGCTGCTGGCCAAAGATCCGGCCGACCGCCCCGGCAGTGCCTCGGCGGTGCTCGAAACCCTGGCCAGCTTGGAGCGCGGCGCCTCTCAACGAACTCGCGCCCCCATCAGCGAATCGGAATTGAACGACCGAATCGACGCGCTGATTGCCGATCCTGGCGACATGGAAGCGGTGCTGCGCCTGGAAAGTGCTGGCGAAGAGGGGGCGCCCCCGGAGCGCGTCGCAGAAGCGTTTTCTATAGCCGCCGAGGGGCTGGGGGAGGAGCTCGACGCGGAGCAAAAAGAAGCGGCCAAAGAACTTTTGTTCCGAGCCGCGCGCCTGTACGCCGACTTTGCCAAGGACCCGGAAAGGGCTGAGCAGACCTACCTCGCAATCCAGCGACTTGACCCTACGGACGAGGTCTCCGCCACCGCGCTGGAGCAGATCCGGAAAAAGCTTGGCAAATTTGAAGACGTTATCGAAATGCTGCTCGCCCGGAGCGAGCGAGCTGAAAGCGACTCGGAACGCGCGCGCGCTTTGTTTCAGATCGGCAAGCTCTACGCCGACGAGCTCGAAGATCGCGAGCAGGCGGTGGTCGCGTTTTCACAAGCCCTGACCGAAGACCCGCGAACCGAATATGCGGAGCA
>DASXTY010000887.1:0-1832 GCA_036505155.1 Polyangiaceae bacterium
GCCGGCGGGCGCCCGCCAAGCACGACAACATACCGTGCGCGTAGTGGACGGGATTGCACCACACCCGCTCACGGCGCTTCCGCAAGCCCCCGCCATGATTGACGGTTGCCGAGTGCGTGATGAGCTCCACGAATCCGTCGAGCCGGATTGCCTCGAACAGCGTGCTGGCCCAATAGAGCGCCTCGGTGATGGTGTCCTGTCCCGGCATTGTCTCTGGGGTCATACGAGGCTCAGAGGTAGGGGACTCTCCCTCGCGGGGTCCCCGAAAATGAGAAAAAGTCTGGAGCTCCGTCAGTGCCACCCGCGCGCCGGGTACTCCGCGGTCGCGTAAGTATGATCGGAGCTCTTGGTAGATTCGCCCCAAAAATGTAGGGGCTGCGGCGTGAAAGTGAAACAGTTCCAGCGGATCGTCGTCTGGCCCTACGGAGAGGCCAATCAGCGGATGATCGCTGAAACACAGCTCCGGCTCGGCGCACTCCGCGATGAGCGTCTGATTCCACTCCGAGTCGGCGCCTTCGAGCTGAGCGCCGGTGGCAATCAAGCGAATGGAAGGGTCGACGGCGCGCATCGCGCGGCTGAAGCGGCGATAGCGATCGGCGTTTCCGGCCGGCGTGGTCCAGCTGACTTGCCAACGACCGAATATCTCGTTCCCGACTTCCCAATAGTGAACCTCGAATGGGGAGGGAAATCCGTGCTCGCTCCGAAGGCGCCCCATGGGAGTGTCAGCGGCGCCGTTACAATATTCGACCCACCCGGCCGCTGCCTCGGGGGTGCCATTGCCCGCATTCACGCAAATCAGCGGCTCACATCCCACGCGACGACAATACGAGATGAACTCGGCGGTTCCGAACGAATTGAATTCCAGCCCGTCCCACGCGGGGTTCGGCACGGTGGGCCTTTGGTCGACCGGCCCGATTCCATGTTCCCATCGGTAGCCACTCACGAAATTGCCCCCCGGCCAGCGCAGCAGGGTGAGCCCACTCTCCCGAAGCAACCGGACGATTTCCGGATCGGCTCCGTCCAGGTGATCCACAGGGTAGAGCAGCAGCCGTTCGATGATGAAATGAGCGCTGCTTTTCGCTTCTGCGGCGATTAAATAGACCGCTTCTCGGGGGGCATCGGTCGGAATCTCGAGGCGTCCCGTGTAAACGTGCCGCTCGCGCCCCAGCGAAAGGTTGGCGCTCACCAGGGGCAAACCCGGCGCATCGGCCTTTGCAATCGACAAGCTCAGCTCGATTGGCGCGATCGCTCGAGCGACCATGCAAAATTCGTATTTGCGAATTCGGTGCAGCGGAAGGTACGTTTCCTGGCCGATGCCAGCCGTTTGGTTGGCTTCGAGATCACGGACTTCCACCCTTTGCACTCGTCCCTGTGCGCCTGCGTCCGAGCTGAAGCGCAACCTTTCGATATTGCCGATTGGGATCCAACCGTAACCCAAGCCGTTGTGGAAGGCTTCTTCTATCCTGCGCGCATCGCTCCAGCCTCGCTGCCCGACTAGCTGTTCGGTTCGTTTCCTCACCGTTTCGGGGCGAGGGTCCAAACAGACGCCGCCGCTTGCCGGATCTTCTTGGGCGAACTGCCAGCGTCCGAAGGTGGGATTGAACAGGATCTGGGCCTCCATCCCGCCGTAAATGTTGGCGCCCAAGTGCTCGCAAAACTTGCCGAACAAGAGTCCTGATATCGGCTTCGCGCTCGGCTCAGCCCCGACTTTCACCCGCATAGGAACGGCTGGGTGGGTCAGCGTCCGCTCGTTTCCGCTATTTCACGCCGCCCTTGGGACGCGCGTCGGGGGTCAAATCGTTGTTCCTCCAGTAAAAGTCCACCTTCTCGCC
>DASXTY010000888.1:0-8391 GCA_036505155.1 Polyangiaceae bacterium
CTTGGGGCATGGCGTCGCGCGCGTTCAGGGCAAGATTCATGATGATCTGTTCGATTTGGCCGGCGTCGGCCCTGACGTTCCAAAGACGATTAGCGGGCAGCGTGGTGAGCTCCACGTGCGCACCGAGTAAACGCCGGAGCATCCTTTCCATGCCGGCGACAGCTTGGTTCAAGTCCAGCACCCTGGCATCCAGCACCTGCTGGCGGCTGAACGCGAGTGGCTGGTGGGTCAAATCGGCGGCGCGCCGGCCCGCCGCTTTGATCTGTTCGACGTCCGAGCGAAGTGGGTCATCCGGCTTGAGGTCGCCGGCGATCATCTCGGCATAGCTCAAGACCACGCACAGGACGTTGTTGAAGTCGTGCGCAACGCCGCCTGCCAGCCGGCCCACCGCCTCCATCTTCTGAGCGTGGCGGAGCTGTTCTTCCGTTTTGCGCAAGGCTGCTTCGGCCTGTTCTCGTTCGGCAAGCTCGCGCAAGGCCGACCGGAGCAGACGCGCGTTGGTTATCGCCAGGGAGGCGTGATCGGCGAGCGCTTGTGCCAGGTTTCGGTCCTGCTCGACGAACGGCGGTGAACCCGGAGCGAAGCGAAACAACGAGAGCAAACCGATGGATTCTCCGCGCACGCGAAGGGCCACCAGAAGAAGGCTATGGATCCCGATCGTCTCGTATACTTCCGCAATCGCGGGCGCAGCTGAAGACTTGAGTTGGGTGAGGTCGAGCCGTGGAACCAGCAGCGACTCCCCGGTTTCGATCACCCGCCGCGCACCCGCTTGCTCGGCAATGTTATGTGGAGCCGCTATGTGGGCGCGCACTCGAGACACCGCTTCAGCGTCGCGGACATACGCCTCCAGCGGAAGATGGATGGCTACCGGGGTGAGCCAGCCACCCTCGGAAAGTAGGCGCACCACACAGCCGTCTTTGACCACTTCCGACAGCTTCTGCGCGACCACATCCAGGAGCCGCTGGTAGTCGGTCGTCGCCTCCGCAAACGCTCGCAGCACACTGGACAAGACCTGGAGCCGTTCCTCCAAGTGCCGGATCTGGGCGTCAGCCTCGTCCTCGGGGTCCACTGGGCCATCCTATCACCTCTCCGCCGATCACCATCAACTTGCACCTGGCCGGGGAGGACACAAGCTAGCGCGGCCCAAGATGAACTCGCCTCGCATTGGGACGGCGTCCCAATGGGTCTGTCCGATGCATCCCGAAGTGGTTCGCGATGCGTCCGGCAGCTGTCCCATTTGCGGTATGGCGTTGGAGCCGCGGACCGTCACCGACACCGTAGAACAGGAAAGCCCCGAGCTTTCTTATATGACCCGGCGGTTCTGGTTCGCGACCGCGCTCACCGTGCCACTTTTCCTCATGGCAATGGCGGAGATGATCTCGGGTGCGGGGATGCTCTCCATGCGCACGCAGGCGCTGGTGGAACTCCTGCTCGCGACCCCCGTGTGCACATGGGCCGCCTGGCCGTTTTATGTCCGCGCCGTCGAGTCTGTTCGAAACCGGCACCTGAACATGTTCACTCTCATCGGGCTCGGCGTGTTGGTTGCGTACGCTTACAGTGTAGTTGCTGCGCTGTTGCCCGGGATTTTTCCGGCCTCATTTCGAGACCATCAGGGCGCGGTGGGCGTCTATTTCGAAGCGGCCGGCGTCATCGTGACGCTGATCTTACTCGGGCAGGTGCTTGAGCTCCGAGCGCGGCGTGAGACCAGCGGTGCAATTCGGAAGCTGCTCGGTCTCGCACCAAAAACGGCGCGTCGCATTGGCGACGACAGCGCCGAGGAGGATGTGCCTCTGGGGGCGGTCCAGGCCGGCGATCGGCTGCGGGTGCGCCCCGGAGAGAAAGTGCCGGTCGACGGCGTCGTGCTCGAAGGGTCGAGCTCCATCGATGAATCGATGGTGACCGGCGAACCCATTCCCGCGGAAAAGCAAGCTTCGGATCGGGTCGTGGGCGCGACGGTCAATGGCACGGGCACGTTCATCATGCGCGCGGAGAAGGTCGGCGCGGAAACGCTTCTCGCCCGGATCGTGAACCTGGTCGCGGAGGCACAGCGAAGCCGCGCTCCGATTCAGCGCCTGGCAGATGTGGTTTCGGGCTATTTCGTCCCGACCGTGGTGCTCACGTCGCTGGTCACTTTTTCAGTCTGGAGTCTGGTCGGCCCCGAGCCGCGCATGGCGCACGCGCTGATCAATGCGGTTGCGGTGCTCATCATCGCTTGCCCTTGCGCGTTGGGACTGGCAACACCCATGTCGATCATGGTTGCGACCGGAAAGGGCGCCACGATGGGGGTTTTGTTTCGAAATGCCGATGCCATCGAGGTGATGCGAAAGGTGGACACGCTGGTTATCGATAAGACCGGGACACTGACCGAGGGCAAGCCAAAGCTATGCACGGTCCAACCCACGGAGGGCATCGACGAGTCGCGCCTGTTGCGTTGGGTCGCTACGCTCGAGCGCGGCAGTGAGCATCCGCTTGCCGAATCAATCGTGCAAGGCGCGGCGCTCCGCCATTTGGAGCTCGGCGAAGTTTCGGGGTTCGAATCGCAGCCCGGAGAAGGCGTGCGCGGCACCGTGGATGGGCGTTCAGTGGCGGTCGGCAACCTCGCCTTCATGAACCGGCTCGGCATCGAGCTGGTCGCGTTCGCGGCTCGAAGCGACGCGCTCCGGGCAGAAGGGCAGACCGTCATGTTCGCGGCCGTAGACGGCAAGCTTGCCGGCTTGGTGGGAGTGAGGGATCCCATCAAAAAAACCTCGGCCGAGGCGGTTCGCGCGCTTCACCGCGAAGGCATTCGAATCGTCATGGCGACCGGCGACAGCCGGTTCAGCGCGCAGGGGGTCGCTCGCGAGTTAGGGGTTGACGAGGTGATCGCGGAGGTTCTTCCAGCTCAAAAAGCCGACGTCGTCAAACGTTTTCAATCCCAAGGACGCGTCGTCGCCATGGCGGGCGACGGCATCAACGACGCGCCGGCACTGGCTCAGGCCGAAGTCGGCATCGCCATGGGCACCGGCGCCGACGTGGCCATGGAAAGCGCTCCGGTGACGCTGGTAAAGGGCGACCTCCGAGCTATCGTTCGCGCCCGCCGGCTTTCGCGGCGGACCATGTCGAATATCAAACAGAATCTCTTCTTTGCGTTCTTTTACAACGCAGCGGGAGTTCCGATTGCCGCGGGCGCATTGTATCCGTTCTTCGGGGTCATGCTTTCCCCGATGATCGCCGCCGCCGCCATGAGCTTCAGCTCGGTTTCTGTCCTTTTCAACGCGCTCCGACTTCGCAGAGCAGACATCTGAAGGGACCTGGCTGAAGCGCTTGCAGCGCCCTAGCCTACGAGCGCGCGGGGACTGTTTCGTCGAGCACCTGTGGAGCGCGCGCCATGTGACCCACCTTGAAGCTTCGGGGACCCCAAACCGCGAGCGCCCCCGCGGCGCCGGCGAGGCATAGCAGCGCGAGACCAGCGAGCTTTCCAAAGCCTGGAGCTACATACATCGCTGCGAAGTACGGCCCTCCCAGAAACGGCAACGCAATGATGAGCGCCAGCGCATACTCCCCGAACTCCTGAATCGCTAGGCCGACCGCAACAATGAAGCCGACAATGCCGACGATTACCGCCACCGACAGAAATGCGAGCGTGTCCACGCCGGGCCCCAGCACGGCCAAGACACCGGTCGCGGCCACCAGCCATGCCGAAGTTCCCACCGCAATCCGCCCGCAAGGCGCGCTCAAATAACTCTTAGGGTCCATGACCTTCTCCTCGGTGTCGGCGAAACGTTGACGTTCGTCGGATTGGTTGTGAGTCGGTCCTCCCAAAAGCAATAAGCGTTCCAGCGTAAATCGCGAATTTTAATCAGAGAGAGCGAAAGACTTGCGATAGCCGCGGTCCAACACGAAATAAATGCGCAGCACGACACCGGCAGGTTCAGCGCAGAGCACGCAACACCATCGACTGGCGGCCGCCGGACGCCGGATCAGGCTGTCGGTTGCGACGCGGCTTGGTGTCCGCGGAGCCACCCTTGGTAGCGCTCCTCGAAGTCGGTGTACGAATACGGCGTGTTTTCCGATAGAGGACCATAAGTGTAGAGGATGGCCCGGCGGGACTTCTGGGTGTGGTTGGGCTTCGAACAATGCGGAACCAAGCAATTGAAGAGGAGCACCGTTCCTGGATTGCCGGTGGCTTTGACGGCGGAACTCAGGTCCAGCGCGCCGTCTTCAATTACCAAGTCCGAGAGCTGGCCCGCCGCTTGGTCCACCGGCTGACTGGCACACGGAAAAAGGCCTTGTTTGTGGCGGCGCGGCACCAGCTCGATGCAGCCGTTTTCGTGCGTGGCCTGGTCCAAATAAATGAGCGCAGTGCACAACCTAGGCGAAAACCGAGTCCAATACGCGTAATCCTGGTGCAGGGAAAATCCCGTCCCGCCTTGTGGGTATTTGAAGTTGAGCTTGTCCTCGAACAGCACGACCTTATCCCCCAGGAGCTCCGTTACCGGGCCGACCAAGCACGCATCGCTTGCCGCCCTGCGGAATGGTTCTGAGATATCGATCACCGGCTCAACCTTGCGGAGGCGCATGGCACCTTCGAACATCTCGAGCTGCAGACGCGGATTGCCTTCGATCATCGGACCCACCGAGCCGGTAATCTCGTCTGCCTCGACGCGAAGCTCTTCCACTTTGTTCGGGTCGAGCCATTCGGAGAGGATGATGAAGCCCTCGTCATCGTATTGATGGATGAGCTCCGGACTCAGCCATCGTTTCCCGAAACTTTCGTATGGTCGAGACATCGGTATCCGCCGGGCCTTGAGTTTACGTTAAGCCGGCTTCTAATTTTCGTCCAGGCGCAAGAGCTGGAGGTTTACCAATGCCAGGCGCTCTGCGGGCTCCGATGCCTCGATGATTCTGCGCAATTCCTGATAATACGCAATGTGGAGATCCCGCAGACGCTTCCAGTCGCGCTCGGATACGGTAAACAGATTATACGAAAATAGATCGTTTTCAGTGGGTTCCAGGCGGGGCAACCTTTCGAGCGCCACCGACAACCAGTGCGCTTTGAGGCCCCGTCCGGCGGCTGGATCACGCCGCGTATCGACCGTGAGCACGCGCGACACAACCCACCGACCCTGCCGGCGGGCGATCAATTTCGATGCCGCCAGCGCCTCCAAGCAGCGCGATTCCTCCGCTTCCGAAATGCCGAGCCGTCGCGCGATCCAGCCGGGTGAATGCGCCGGAAGCTTTCGATACGCGCTGAGCTCGAGCGCGCGCAATACAGCGTGGCTCCATGGCAAGTCGTATGCCGCGTGGCGCTGCGCCTCCAAGACTTCCCACGCTGCTCGTGCTTCCGGCAGCTCGGCGGGAGATACGAATCCGGACAAGAAATCGAGCAGTCGTAACGAGGTTGCTTCCACCAGTTTCAAGAAATCTGGCAGGCGCGGTTGCGATTCGCCTTTGAGCCACCGTGCAACGCTCACTCGATTGCTGTCGACCCGGCGCGCCAGCTCGACCAACGTCGTCCCCTCGCGTAAGTGCCGGAGAAATCCGGCGACGGTTTCTGGCTCGGCCCAATCTTTTCCCCGCAAATCATCCGGAAGGCGGCTCATGAAGCGGCCGACCGCGTCCTCCACGTCAACGCCGACCCGCCGTGTCAGCTGGAAAAACCCGGCTGCCGTCGGCCACCGCAAACCCGCTTCCCAAGTGTACAACACGTTGCTCCGGTACTTCAGGCGTCGGCTCAAAGCCACTTGAGACCGGCGCCCTCGCAAGCCTCGAATCAGCTGTTTCGATAGGGCCTCGTAGTCCATATATGGCAATATCGTACACCAGAGACCCCGTCTGCGACACTGAATGTTCTAAACTGTACTGGTGGGGGCGCTCGGATCCAGGCATAGTGAGGACATGCGCTTTCAGACCTTGGGATGGATCGGAATCCTGGGAGCGTTGCTCTCGGGTTGCGGCAGTTCAAACGAATCTGCCCAGACAGGTGGGCAGACGGGCTCGCTCGCGCCATCTTGTGGAATCACCCCTCTGGCGCAGGAGGGACAACCGGTACCCGCAGGGGATGCCGCCGCCATCTTGTACACCGCGGGGTGCCCCAAGGCCGTCAATGAATTCACTTTGACCGCATCCAGCGGGCAGCCCATCGCGTTCCAGCTCGAGCCCCTGGGCAACGGCGCATATCTGGTGCGCACGGTCGCCGCGCTCGACCCCGGCGTGTATCAAGCTCGCACGTCCGCGACGGACACAACTCCGGATACGCTCACGGTGATGCAAGCGCAACCATTGCCGACGACGTTGGGACAGATCACTTCCACGCGCAGCAACTGTGACTGGGCGCGGTTTTCTTTGGAGCTCAGTAGCGACGCGCTGGCTTATGCCTCGCTCCTAGCTTTAGAGGTCAGCATAGACGGTACTTTCGCGCGGCGGATCGATTACGGCACTCTCGCACTCAGCGGCAATTCGGCAACCTTCGACCTCAGCCGCTGCCCCGGCAACTGTTTTTCAGGCGGAGCTCACGTTATCCAAGTCGACGCGTTCATCGCCGGTGAGCAGGCTCAACCGGCTCCGGCGACCACCGCCTTCAACTGGAATTGCTCCGACGACGCGTGCGCGACGAAGGCTCTTGCGCCAAACGGCGGGAGTAAAAAACCCGTTTTGACCCTGCTCGGACTCGGGCTCGCATTCTTGCTCCGAAGCCGATGCAAGCTGCGCCGCCGCTTTTGACCAGCCGCTTCAATTTCCCAGGGTGCCGCTCTTTCCCAGCTCCAGCAGTTGCACCAGCGCAGAACGCTCTGGCGCCAGCGGCAGGTCCACGCGCCCACGCCTCAGACTCGAATGATAGGCCGCGAAGATGATCTCCGTCGCGCGAAGGGCGTTGTGACTGGATAAGAGCGGAGCTCTGCCGGACTCGAGCGCATCCATTAGATCTTGCACGGCGCGCGTAGTGGCCACAGCGTCGTGGATGCTTTCGCCCGGGTCGAGATTTTGCCAACCTCCCCGTTCGAAGTCGTGCAGCCGGAGCCAGGGAGCTTGGTCCAGGATCTCGAGCGTACCGCGGCTTCCGATAACGCGTAGCATGCAGCCGAGATCCTCGTGCCGCAGGCCCGAATACATTGTGGCGCGCACACCATTTTTGAAGCCAAAAGTGCTCACCCCCTGGCTCTCCTGCCAGGCACCGAACACCTGGCGCGCGCCGCGCGATTCGACCTGCGCCAGCACCCACTCGGCGGGCGTCTCACCATTGAAATAGAACAGCATATCCAGCCAATGCGTACCCGAATCGGCGAGATTGTGCCACGCGGCCTCCATGCGCCGGAGCTCGCCCAGCGCGCCTTGGTCGATGAGCGCCCTGGCGCGCCGGAACGGCTCGAGAAAGCGGCGCTGATGGTTGAACGTCAACTGCACGCCGGCAGCCTCGCAGGCTTCATGCATACGCAGGCACGCGTCCCAGTCGACATCCATGGGCTTTTCGCAATGAATCGCTTTGGGAGAAAACCGCGCCACGTCGATGACCACCTTGGCGTGCAGATGCGGCCACAGCGACACGCTCACCAAGTCCGGGCGCTCCCGATCCATGAGCTCGATGTAGTCCGCGTATATCTTTGCTTCCGGATTGTGTTCGCGTATGAACGCATCAGCGTTGGCGCGGTTGATATCCGCAACCGCTACCAGCTCGCACCGACCGGTGGCCTTGAAACCGACCACGTGTTGGTGGGACATGCCAAACCCGGTCGCCCCGTCGGTACCGCGAGGCCGCCCGGCGCCGATGACTACAAGCTTATAGTTTTTGAGCATGCCCGGAACTCTAGCAGGCCCGTACAACGTGTCAGCGCGTTCCTTTAGTGAAGATCGCTTCGGCGGAAAGGTCTGCGCCGCCCTCCGGGATTTTGCCGCGGATCGCAGCTAATAATCGCGCCATGGCGGAGCTCCATTCGGCTTCGCCAACGTGCGCAACGCCTCGGGAGCGGGCCAGAGGCTTCGCGTTTTTGGCTTCCGCTGCTTACCCGAACGACCGGGGTCGCCTTTATACTGGACACAATGACCAAGTATGAAGAGAGGCAGAAACCGGCTCGTGAAACATCGGAGCCCCTGGAACCGGGGCCCGTTTATCAGGAGCCCACGCCGGCACAGCGCGCATTCGGGCTCTGGATCGCGGGCGCTGGCGTTCAGCACAAACCCAACATGGGGCTTCTGGTTCGGAATCGGGCGCTGTCCGGGTACGCGATTGTGCTGGTGGAGCAGGGACGCGGGTTCTTTTTCAGCCGTCCAAGCGGACGCTTACCCGTGCAAGCAGGGTCGGTGCTGTGGCTGTTTCCCGGAGTGGCGCACTCGTATGGTCCGGAGCCAGTGTGGCACGAGCGCTGGATGCTGTTTACGGGACCTCTTGCCGAGCGGTTGGGCGAGCAGGGATAT
>DASXTY010000889.1:0-2192 GCA_036505155.1 Polyangiaceae bacterium
GAGTGCGGGCCAGGTTTTGATACGCCGCGATATCCCTGTCTTGCCAGGCCCGCCGGGCGCGCGCGAACGCATGATTGATGAGCTCGCCGATTATCCGGATATTGCCGGGTCCATTCATGGTGTCGTGGGAAGAGAGTTTCGAGGTGGTTTTATTGTGGCGCCGGTTGGCTGATAATGCATCGCACCTGTGGCAACTCACAAACCGCGTTTTTCTTGGCTTTGGCGGGGCGCCGCGGCTGGCTTGGTATGCATGGCGTGCGTCGGGGACTTTCCGCGGCCCGTGCCTTCGGTAGCTCCGCGCCCCACAGCTGAGACCGCGCCCCGCGGTCAGCCGGCGTGGTTAGCGCTGGTCGAGCCCAACGGCGAGGTCAAGCTCCGCCATCGCGACCAAGACATCGCCACGCTGGTCCCTGAGCTATTCGATCACAATTGGCAGCAGCGCACCATCGCTTCAGCTCGCACCCTCGACGTGCCGAAGGATCGCCTGACCAATGTGATCACCGCGCCCGATGGCACCAAAGTCGATAGCCTCATGGAATGGGCGCCTACCAACACGGGAGTGCGCTTGGTCTATACGCTCACGCCGGCAGCGCAAGTGAAGCTCAACAGCTTACACGTCGCATTGAACTTGCCCATACGCCGGATGGCGGGTCGAAATTACATGCTCGACGGCACGAGCGGTAAAGTCCCCGCTGAGCTCGGTTCGGACATCCATCTCGCTGAAAAAGACGTCCGGTCGCTCGAACTCGACACCAGTTCAGGCAAAATTCAGCTGAACTTTTCCACGCCGACGCACGTCCTGATTCAAGACAATCGGCGCTGGGGCCCCGAGCTGACGGTGCGGCTGGGCAATCAGCGCGGACCCACTTGGGCGGCGAAGCTTCCCATGACGCTTTCCGTAGAGCTCAGTGCAGAGGCAGGCATGACAGTGGAAAGAGACTCGCTTGTGACTATCCAAGCGGGCGCGCAGTGGGCGCCGCTGGCGGTCGAGCTCGACATTGAGCCCAGTAGCGCGCTCGATTTTTCAGGGCTCCGGCCCACTGGTTCGCCGGCCGGCGCGCAGGGGCGCGTGCTGGCTTCGCCCGCGGGTCATTTCGTCTTCGAGCGCGACCCCAAAACCCCGCGGCGATTCTATGGGATTAATCTGTGTTTTACCGCCCAATATCTGGCGCACGATCAGGCGGATCGTTTGGCGATTCGTCTAGCCCGACTGGGCTACAACACCGTCCGGATTCACCACTACGAAGGCGAGCTGGTCTCTGCGGGTAGCGGCTTGGACGGTGCCAAGTTGGGTCAGAAGCCGACTTCAACCCAAGAACTCACTAGCTTCGAAACCCCGGCGGACGTTGGCGACAATTACACCTCGCGCATCCGCGCATTCTTGTATCCGCCCGCCACCGGACAATACGTGTTCAAGATTGCAAGCGACGACGACGGCGAGCTCTGGCTGAGCTCCGATGAAGGACCTGGCTCGCGCAAACGCATTGCCGAGGTTCGGGGCTGGGCCGATCGGCGACAATGGGACAAATACGAGTCTCAATCTTCTAAACCCGCTACTCTCGAAGCAGGGAAGAAATATTACATCGAAGCGCTGCATCGCGAGGGCAGCGGTGGTGACCACATCGAGGTGGGCTGGGCAGGCCCCGGCATCGCGTTCTCGGTGATCGACGGACGCTATCTCTCACCGTCGAGCGGAGGAGGCAAGGGCAAGATCTTCCGCGAAATCTTTCCAGAAAAGCCCCTGGATAACTCCTTGACCCTAAACCCCGACCGACTCGACCAGCTCGAGTATCTGGTTTTCGCGCTCAAGAAAAACGGCATTTATATCACCACCGACTTGTTCGTTTCGCGCCCAGTGCTCGCGCGGGAGCTTTGGCCCGACGCGCAGGGGAACGTCGGAATGAACGAGTTTAAGATGGCGGTACCGGTCAACCAAAAGGCCTGGGAAAACTGGAAAGCCTTCGCCAAAAATCTGCTCACCCACAAGAACCCCTACACTCGCCTCCGCTGGGCGGACGATCCAGGGGTAGCCTGGCTTAGCATGATCAACGAAGGCACATTCGGGAACTACATCAACGGACTCGAAGAGCGGGTCAAGCGCGACTGGCGAGCGCGATACAATACTTGGCTCGCGCGCAAGTACCGTTCCAGACAAGCCCTGCAAAAAGCTTGGGGCGAAGATCCGGGAGGGG
>DASXTY010000890.1:0-2905 GCA_036505155.1 Polyangiaceae bacterium
CCCTGAGCGGTTTGCCAGCGCATGGTGGCTGAATTCCCGAGCAATTCTTTTGCGCGTCTCACCGCGCGATCGACGCTGCCGGGTTCGACCTTGGATTCGACCAGCGCTGTCGGAATCTCCACCAGATCGCGCCGCTCGCGACCGAGACCCCGAGCGATGAGTCGAAATGCTTCCTCCGGCAACACCAGCCGCCCCGGACGCGGATACACCGCGAGGGGTTCCCCCGCTTCCACCACCACGCCGCCGGTGGAAGGCAGATCGGTGATGGCTTGGGTTTCCCAAGCGTGCAGTGTTTGCTCGAGCGCCTTGAGGTCATAGGTTACCGACGCTTCGACTTGATGACCGCGCGCCCATCGACCCAGCCACCAAAGCAGCTGTGCGGACCAGCTTCCGGTGCGACCCGCGCGAAGCGCTTGCCGAACCGTCTCGTCTACATTGATTTTCATGCCGATGGAGGCGGGGTCGAGCTCGAAGAGCTGCCTGTGAATCCGAACTCTCAACGGAGCTTTCTCCAAGCGCGCCCCGAGTTGCTGGACAGCTTGAGCTGCCTTAGCCGGTCCGAGTCCGGACAACGCAAGCCGCGCCACCCATACTCCGCGGAGCACACGGTGCATGTGCAGCGCTCGATCGATGACAAATGACGAAAGGAGGAGCACTACCGCAACCGCCGAAAGGATCGGACTCCAGACCAGCCAACGCGAGAGTGTTCGCTTCGCCACCGGCCATTCCTTCGCCCCGAGTTCGCGCGCTTTCCGCACCCCGGCGACCAGCGCAAGCGCGGCACGCTGAGGCTTGTTATGGCGGAGCTCGCCTTGTCTCGACTCGCCCACGCTCGTGTCTTTACCTCTTTACTCGCTGCCCAGCGAGCCTTGACGCTTCTCGCTAGTGCCGCGATTCCATCCAGAGGATGGGTGCTTCGCACGCGCGGCTCAGCCGCGCATCGCCGCACTAGTCTTCTTAACTGGGGGCGCGGCAGCGCCCCCTCGGCTTCGCCGAGCCTCCCCCCCGGACGCTCCGCGTCCGCAATAGTATCCCCCAGTGCTCCCGAACTTCAGCGCACCCAAAAGGAATTGTTCTTTTTAATCACGGACAGAGGACACTAGGGGGCACTTTCCGTTGGGGACCCTGCCCTTGACGCGTGCTACTCTGACCTCGTGTGGGTCCGTCGTTGCGCCCTTCGTCCCGTCCCACCCTACGCACGGGTAACCGCGCGCGCCCTGGCGGCGGTTCGCGACAACTTGGCAGACAACGACGCGGAAGCTCGAGCGCAGTTGGATCAGGCTTTCGAACGCTTCGAGCAGACTCAGACAGCACTGGCACAGCTAGTGGTGGGAACGTTGAGCAAGCCGCTGGACGAAACAGCGCTGGCTCTCGGCTACCTGCTCACGCTGGCCGTGTGGCTGGGGTTCGAGCAGCAGCACGGCAGTCACATGCTGGAGGTGAGCGCGGAAGAGCTCGCAGCGACGGAGCAATTATTGAGCCTGGATGAAGAGCTTCGGCGCTCGGATCCAGCGGAAGCGCTCGACAGCGACGATGTCATCGCCATGGAGCAGCCGCACTTGCTGGAATTCGTGCACGAACAGATTGATTCGACTTTGGGAGCGCACGCGGACGAGATCGACGTCGACGACGTGCACGCCGTGTATCGAATCGTCCTAATAGAAATTTTGGCTCTGTCCTACGCGGTCAAGCAGCCGGGGGGTTATCCGGTCGCGAAGGTGGAGCTCTTGGCGTAAGCGACTAGGCTTTCTGTTCTGCGCGCAGGGCCTGCGCCTCTTTGAGTCGATCGCCGATGGTCTTGCGAAGCGTTTTCAGGTCGTAACGCGAGGGCCGATCCTCGCCCGGCAAGCTGGCGATCTCCTGCGCAATGGCGTCCGCGTATACCCGCGGCTTCTCGGGCACTTTTAGGGCGTCGCCGAGCGTGGACAAAGCGGAAAGCTCGGTATCCGTCACCGTGCCGTCGAGGCGCGTCATCCAGGAGGCCACGGCGTACACGAACAGCCGGTCCTCCTTGGACATGTTTTTGCGATCGATGACTCCCATGTCGATGGGCTTTTTGGTGGCTGCCTCGATTTCGGAAATTTCGTCCAGATCCAACCCTTCTTCCAGCGCGGTCCGGACGATCGCGTCCGCCTCTTCCTGGTCCAGCTTTCCATCCGCCCAGCCGATCGCAGCCAGTGCGAGGTACACGTCCCGTCCCAAGCGGGGTTTTTCTTCAGCCATTTTTCTTAGTTCCTCAAGATCGGGCTTTTACCACACCTCGGCCGGCGGGTCGGGGTATAAAAGAATCCTGTGCTGGAGATTAAGGTTCTCTATTTCGCTGCGGTCCGCGAGCTCTTGGGTTACGCGGAAGAATCGCTGAAGCTCCCCGACTCGGTCGAGAGCGTAGGGGATCTGATAGCGTACCTCACCGACCGCCATCCCGTCCTCCGCGGGGCTTTTCGGGGCACCCGGGTCTCGGTCAATCAGGCTTTTGCCGACCCATCCCAGCGGCTCGCCAATGCCGACGTGGTGGGGGTGATTCCGCCGGTGGCTGGGGGGTAGGATCCGGCGGTGGCGGCCCTGTACCGAATTGGAATCGACGAAAATGGCCTGGGCGCAAGACTCGGTCCGCTGGTCGTGACCGCAGTGATGGCCGAGGTGGACGCCGCTGGCCTTCGCACCTTGAGCCGCCGGCTTCCGAAGCGCATCCGCCGGGACCTCGACGATTCAAAAAAACTGGTGTCGCATTCCGATTTCGTGCTGGGCGAGGCCTGGGCCCGCGCACTGGTTTCGGAGCCGGTCGGGTCGCCCCGGGAGCTTTTGGAGCGGATGTGCCTCGAAAGCGGGGCCGAGCTGCGCGCTCCGTGCCCCGAGCATGTGATGGATCAGTGCTGGTCGGTGGATTCGGAGATTTTCGCGGCAA
>DASXTY010000891.1:0-4497 GCA_036505155.1 Polyangiaceae bacterium
GGAATCCCCGTGGTCAAGTTGCCACGAGCACTCGGCGGTGCGGGCCGCGAAGAAAGTGGAGGCGTTGGGCTCCGTCGCGGCGCCGTCGCAAAGTCCGTCGCTTCGGAAACCGCGAAGTTTGGAGTCGCCGAGAGCGACAGTGCGGAATCCGGAGCCACGGGGTTCTGCACGCTGTCCGGAACCGGTTCCGCTTGATCCGAAAGATCCTCAGCGGCGGTTAGCTCCGAAGCCGCTCCCATCGACTCATCGTCGGGGCCCGGAAGTGGTTCGGACTCAGCAATTGCCTCCACTTCTGCTTCCGCGATGGCGTCGTCGCTTCCGCCGGAGAGCACTTCCGCTTCTTGGATTGTGGCGTCGTCATCGCTCGGGAGCACTTCTGCTTCCGCGATGGTGTCATCCTCGTCGCTGGGCAAGACTTCTGCTTCCGCGATCGTGTCGTCGTCGTTGGGCGGCGGGGGTGCGTCTGCGCTGGCTACTCCGTTCGCATCCGGAAGAACTTCCGCCTCCTCGGAGAGGTCTTCGGCTGCGGAAATATCCGCGTCTGACACAAGACTTTCGCGCGCATTGGGTTCTCGCTGCTCGTGACTGGTCATGAGGGCCTGAGAAGCGATTCACCGTAGCGCACTTTGCCCGGGGAGCGCCCGATCGAGATTTCGGGCTCGAACAGCAACACCAGGGTGGACCCCAGGTGAAAAACGCCGATTTCAGCGCCGCGCCGCACTTCCACCGGTGGCGAAATTGGGCGTAACCCCGGCGGAACCGCGGGCTCCGGGATCACGTTCATCGTGATCCGACCTACAATGTATGCCCCAACAAACACCACGGTGACCCGCCCCATATCCCGGGTCTCGATAGCCAGGCTTGCCCGATTGTTGCGCACAAAAAGTCGCGGCACGTAGCGTTCGCCCAGCGCGTTCACCGGGAAATAGTCGCCGGGTATGCCCCGCACTTGGCTGATCGCGCCGTCCACTGGACTGTGCACTCTGTGGTAGTCGCAAGGAGCCAGATAAACGACGGCGAAGCTACCGTTTTCATAACGCTTGGCTTCCACGTCATCATCGATGAGCTCGGCTACTTCGTAATATTGATCTTTTACCAGGAGGGCGGAGCGGGAGCCAATGCGACCGGTAGCGGAAAGCGTGCCGTCTGCGGGGCTGACCACCGCATCGTCGCTGATGGCACGCGCGCCGTCGCGCAACTTACGGGTGAAGAAGGCGTCAAAACTCGGGTATGGCAGCTCGTCCGAGAGCGCGTCGGCCATATCTACCTGATAAGCGCGGCAATACGCTCGGGCGACGAGCTCCGCGACCGGCGGCGAAAGCTTGCTTTCGCAAAGCTTTCCGACGGCGCGGCTGATCCGGGTTCTGGGTAGAAGGCGCAGAACCTGAGCACGCGCGAAGGAGCTGACACTCACTCAAGTTCTCCGAAGCTCGAGAAAAAATCCGAACCTTCATCGTAGGCGGTCGACTTACGCGCGGTCAATCGGGGCCCCATGCTTTGGACGGCCCGGAGGGTTCCCCAATGCACCATGGACGAAATACTCCAGGAATAGCGGCAGTCGCGGAGCCGAGTGGGGTGGGAAACGGTCCCCAGGTGGTTGGACCACGAGAGCCGTCTGCCGTTAGAGGTAGCTTTACCGGCCAAGTGGGATCTTTCTTGCCGCTTCACACAGAGCGCGGTGTTCTGGGTTTGACGGTAGCGGCGGCAGATTCAGTGGCCCCGGTCCTCGAGGCCGCCAATACCCTTCACACGCAACATCGTCCGATAGCGGGTTTTGCGCGATGCCAAGCTCGAAGTCGCGCTCGGCTACCGCGGTATCACCGGCGCTGCTCGCGAGCCGTCCGTGAAGTGCAAACCAGGCGCCGTGGGGCGCTTCGAGATCGGTCACTTTGCCGAGGCTCTTCGCAGCGCGGTCGGTGTAGGATTGATCGAGATCAGCTCGCGCAGCGCGCCAACGGATTGCCGGCTGCGTGGGGATGGCCCGAATCGCCGACGAGTATTGAGGCGCCGCTATATCGGAGTGGCCGCGTTCGAACAACAAATCCCCCAAACGCACCAAACGGATCGACTTTTCCAGTGCTTCGCTGGATCCGTGTCTCCACAGATCTTGGTTTTCTGTCTTTTTTTGAGGCGACCGGTCTGTATCCGAGACATCCGGTAGCTTCGGCAGGTTGTACAAATACCGCTTCCACCGACGGTTCCAGGTCTCGAGGTCGTAGCCAGTTACGCTCCTGAGTGCGCCGTCGGCCGATTCCGCGTGCAGCCCTTTCAGGTCGGCAATCAGCAACCTCAAAGCCGCTTCGCCATTTTGATCGATCCAATATTTGACAAAGCTCGTCACCTCGGCAAAAGCCGTGGAAGCGGCCGCGGGGCTGGGGAGCATCGCAATCGACGGACCGATTTTGTCGATCCCGACCGACTGACCCGAGACGAGAGCTGCGCGTGACACGGCGTCGGCGGAAATCCCGCCGTCGAAAGGTCTGGGGAGACGCCAGCGTGTCTCTTCTCTTTTGGCAATACCTTCTTGAAGCCACAGCGGCGCCCGGTCGCCGCTGGCGCGGGTGACCGCCAAATGGGTGATTTCGTGCGCCAGAGTGTCTTCCCAAGGGTATCCAAGTGGGGCCGCCCGAGGAGAAATCATGGTCACGCGTCCCCATCGCGCCACCGCCACGGTGCCGGTTGTCTCCGCGGCGGTAACCGCCAAGCCGGAAACCGCGGAAAGAGAAAACGAGTCGCGCACCAAGTCGATCCGCAGCGGACGCGGCAATAGGACGCCGAGGTCGCGCTCCAAGGTTGAACGCGCGCGTCGTGCGACGTCTGCAATAAACGGAACCAAGGCTCTATCCTCGTCGTCCTGCAGCCGGATCCAGATTCCGTGCTGCTTGACTTCCACCACGGCGGCAGCTGCGGTGGCTTGCGCGCAGGTGCGAGAAATCCCGAAGAGTTGGGCGCCCTCAGGGAGCTCGCGCAGGCTCGGAGCGGAAAGAATCGCACTCGCCCGCGCGCAGTCACCCAAGTAAATGTTGAGCCGGGCGCGCTCCATGGATAGAGGCAGCGAGTCGAAATCCGCGGAATCTAGCAGCTTTTGCGCTCGCGCCAGGTCGAGCTCGGTAATTGCTTGGTCGATTTCACGGATGCTGACCATGCCGAACGCCGCTTGTGCCGGCGCGCCCAGAGCCGCCAGCACGAAGAGGAGCAGCCAGGCCGCACGGCGGCTCATTGCAGCAGTCCCTCCGCATAGCGTTCAATTGCCGGGGCCAAGCGTCCGCCGCCCCGCTGCTTGAGCCCTTCCAGCACGCGCTGGCGAAAGTCGCGGGCGCGATCTTTGCTGCCCGCCGCCGGCACTTCTCCCTTGGTGTTGAAGGCTTTACCAGGGTCGCCCGAAACGCTGTCCCGCGAGCTCGGCTCGGGCTCGTCAGTCGTGCGTCCCGTCGCGGAGCGCTCTAACCAGCGCTGAGCTTCCTGCTGCAGCTGTTTACCCCGCTCTCCGCTGCCCTCGCGGAGCTCGCGCGCGGCTTGCCGCATCGCGATTTCGGCGCGGTCGAGGCCTTCCGCCGCGTCGTGCGGCAAAACTCCTCCGCTTTTCCGGTCGCGCTCCAATAACTCTTTGGCCCGGCGAGCAAGCTCCTGCTCGCGCACTCCTGAAGGCTGGAGCTTTGCCCGCGCTGCCGCTTCGGCGGTGCGCTCGAGCTCCTTCTGCACACGCTCGGCCCAATCCAGGCTGCTTTTCAACTGCTGGCGTACGGTTTCGAGGGAATGAGGGTCCAGAAATTCGTCCGGGTTGGCGCGCAACTGGTCGCGCGCCCGATCGATGGCACCCAGCGCTTCCCGCCCGCTCTGCAACGCGTCGGACAGTGCGAGCCGCTCCAGATTTTCGGCCATCGCATTTCCGTGGTCGCCGGCGAGCGCCGCCGAAGAGCGGGCCGATCCCGTCGGGCCACGCTGCGGAAGATCAGAAAGCGCTTGCCGCAAGGCCTGTGCGCGTTCCCTCGCCTGGTTGCGAAGCTCTTCCGGAAGGCTGGCGCTTTGATCGGCCTCGTCCAGCGCCCGCGACACCCGGTCGATCTCACCGGCGTGGTCCTCAGCGAGCTGCGCCAGCTCGTTGGCAAGCTCGTCGAATCTCTGATCCGCGTGAGAAGCGCGGCCCGAAGTTCCGCGAGAGCTGCCCATCGGTGCACCGGATTCGACTCCGCCGCGGCCCCCCGGGGTACCGAACGACGGATTGGGTCGTTTTAAGCGCGCCGCCAAATGACGTGCCGCAAGCTCGGCATCACTGAGCTCGAGCCGTTGCCGAGCTCGTTCGATGCGCCGTAGCTCCGAACGGGTGAGCGTCCCCAAATCCAGGCCCAAGGGGCCAAGCAGGATGAGCTCTTCGGCCCCCGCCTTGAGCGCGAGCGCCGCGGCATCCAGCCGGTCGAGTCCAGGCTTTCGATTCTCGTTTTCACGCGCGTACAAGGCGCCCATGGCCGCTTCTTCGGCGACCTCGCCGAGCTGTTT
>DASXTY010000892.1:0-5319 GCA_036505155.1 Polyangiaceae bacterium
AGCCGATACGCCCGGCGGGTCGCGAAGCTCCATCGCCTGAGCCTGCTGCGCGGCGAAACCCAGTCCGGTCTTGGTCCGCTGACGGCCGCGGGCGCCCAGGCCGCCAACCGTTTCCGGCGCCTTCACCGCATCCGCCGATGACGCAAGCCGTTCCCGGAATGATGGAGGAGGCGGCACAGGCGGAGGCAGCGGGAGTGCGGGACTGCGGGAACTGCGCGAAAGTGCCGGAGGCTTTGGAATTTCGGATTGCTCGCGCCCGGCGAGAGCCGCAGCTTGAAGCGCTGCGCCAATCGCCACCACTTCGTCGGGGTTGACGCTGCCAAAATCCGCGCGGCCGAAATACTCTTGAACTCGCCGTCGAACCAAGGTGAGCCGCGTAGAGCCGCCCACCAGCAGGACCGCGCCAAAGTCGCGCACTGACAGACCTGCGGTGGAAAGTGCGCGCCCGCAAACTTCGAGGGTGCGATCCACGAAGGGCACCGCAATTGCGTCGAGGTCCGCGCGAGTCATCGCAAACGTCAAGTCGAGAGATGCGCCGGCGCGGCCGTGTGCAACTTCTCCCAGGGTTATGGTGCTCCGTTCCTGTGTGGAAAGCTGGATCTTGATTTGCTCGGCTCCGGCGCGTAGCCTCTCGAACGATTGTGGGTCGGTGCGCGGGTCGATGCGGTGTTGGGCCAAGAATGCGTCGGCCATATGGTCGGCGATTACCAGGTCGATGTCATCGCCCCCGAGAAATGTATCGCCCGCCGTTGCCAGCACCTCGAACACATTTTGAGACAAATCCAAAAGAGTAACGTCGAAGGTTCCGCCGCCGAAATCGTAAACTGCAATACGCCCCGAGGGTGCTTTTCCGTAGCCGTACGCCAGTGCCGCCGCCGTGGGTTCGTTCAGTATGCGAATCACGTCCAACCCGGCGACGCGCCCGGCGACCTTGGTGGCGGCGCGCTGCAGATCGTTGAAATTTGCCGGCACCGTGATGACGGTGCGTTCAATCGCGCTTCCCAGCGCTTTTTCGGCGACCGCCTTGGCCTTTCGGAGCACGAATGCGCTGATTTCTCCGAGCGTGTAGCTTTCCCCGCGCGCCACCACCAGCGGAGCCTGCCCGGGTCCTTGTCGCATCTCGAAGGGAAACCGAGGACGCGCCAGCCGAACTTCTTCGGCGTCCCAAGTTCGCCCGATGAGCCGCTTGATGGAGTAAATGGTATTTTTCGCGTCCACCAGCCGGCGATCTTTGGCGGCTCTGCCCACCAGCACGTTGCCGTTCGGATGGAATGAAACCACCGAAGGGATCAAAGTGTCGCCGTTAACATCGCGCAGCGCCTCCGCACGCCCGCCCCGCACTGCTGCAACCACGGTATTGGTGGTTCCGAGATCGATTCCAACCACCGTTTCCATCAGCTGCTCTGCTGCTCGAGCTCGCGGATTACCACATCGTACCAGCGCTCCACCTGACGGGCGAAGGGCCACATCCAGCCATAATCTCCGCTGGTAAAACGGCCAACGATATGGCGGCGGAGCGCGGCGGACTTGGCGGCATCTAGCCCGCAGAGCTCTGCGGTGGCTCGAATGGTCTCGGCGTAGGCTTCCCACTCGAGCCGCGCCCTGCCGTAGGCGAGACCCAATGGAAAAATCGGCACCAAATACAGAAAAGCCATGGGCAAAAGCCCGAAGCGGCGTCGCTGTCGCAAGTGTACTCGCTCGTGTCGCAGCAAGATGGCTCGCTCGACATCGCTCATCCGATCCCAATTGGTGGAGAGGTACAAGGTGTAACCGATAACGGTATGGTAATGAGTGATGTAGGTGGACTGAGCGCCGAAGGTGATGACGCGCAGGGCCCGTCCAATCCAGCGAGAAAGCCGGCTATGTTCCTTGGAGCGCATGCGAAAGCGGGGAAACTCCTGCTGGATGGCTCGGGTCATTTGCTCGGCGTGCATCTGGTGCAGAGTTTAACCTGGCGGGCGGGTCGAGGCTTCGGACCTTGGACATGGGGTTACTGAACGCCCAGGGTGACCCCGGGATAGAGCAGACGGCCGTTCAAGAGCTCGCGAGCCGAACAGGCGTTTCGCCCCTCCATCTGAGCGCGCAAGAGCTCGAGTCCACCGCCACCGGTCTGAATGAATACGCGCTGACCGGATGCTACCGAAACCTGTCCCGGTAGGGTGTCGAGCTCCATCGACAAGGGGCGGGCGCCCAAAAGCCTAAGCCGCTTGCCGTTCACCGTGGTGTAAGCTCCGGGCCGGGGTAAAAGTCCCCGAATCAGGCGCGCGACCTGGGCCGCGCTCGAGCGCCAGTCGACCAGCGCATGTTCCGGACGAATGCGGGGAGCGAACGTGGATCGGGACGAATCCTGAGATCGCGGGTCCAGCTCGCCGGCCAGCGCGCGCGGCAAATCCTGGCGCACCATCAGTGCCGCAAGCTGTGAGATGCGCTGGCTGAGCTCACCGGCGGTCTCCTCGGGCTGGATAGCCAGCGAGCGCATGGTCCAGACTGGTCCGGTATCGAGTCCCTCGTCCATTTGCATGAGGGAGACCCCAGTTTCGGATTCTCCATTGACGATGGACCACTGGATGGGGGCGGCTCCACGGTACTTGGGTAACAACGAGGCGTGGAGGTTCATGCAACCGTGCGCTGGCATTTGCAAGAGCCAACCCGGCAGAATCCGCCCGTAGGCGAGCACTAGCGCAACGTCGGGCTTGCGCGCTTCGAGCCACGCGCCAAGCTCGTCGCGCCGTAGGGCGACCGGTTGGTGGATGTCCAAACCAAGTGTCGCCGCCGCCAATTTGACCGGCGGTTGACGTAGGGTCCGGCCTCGACCCGAGGGCCGATCCGGCTGACAAACGACGCCGGTAACATGCCCGATCTCAGCGAGCGCATGCAGGGCGGGTAGCGCTATCTCGGGAGTCCCAAAAAATACGGCGCGCACGGTAGGAGTATTATCTGAGCTCGCACCAGGCCAAAAATCGTGCTCGTTACCACCGTAGGCGGAAGACCTGGGGCTAGCGCGACAAAAACCAAGAAAAGCGGGCTGGGGCGGGTCTGGCGCCGCAAAAAATAGGTGGTTAGCTTGACCAAAGCCGTTCGAGCAGCGAAAAACTACCGGACAGGCGCGAAATCGTCTCTACAAGTCCTGGGTGCCCAGTCATTCAAGGGGTAAGGAACATGACAGAAAAGAAGAAACCGTCACGCCCCCCCCCGCCGCCGTCAGCTGCGTCGAACGAAGACGAAATTCAGTTCGGCGAAGAACTCGCGGTGTTGCCCATTCGCAATGCAGTGCTGTTTCCGGGTCATGTCGCGCCCTTCGACGTGGGCCGTGAAAAGTCGGTCGCCCTGGTGGAGGATGTTCACAACCTGCCGGTGCCGATCATTGCCATCTTCGCCCAGCGCGATCCATCGACAGACGATCCAGGCGGCGACGATTTGTATCCGGTCGGCTGCGCGGCGCGGGTGCTCAAGGAGCTCAAGCACAGCTCCGGTAACTATTCCTTGATCCTGCAGGGGCTGACCCGCATCCGGTTGGCAGGGGTGACCCAGACGGGTCCGTACATGAAAGCCAAGGTGGTGCGGATCGACATCCCGCCGAGCGAAGACGTGGAAGCGGAGGCGCTTGCGATGAGTCTCCGGGACGTCGCGAGGCAGGTGATGCAGCTCACACCCGAGCTGCCTCGCGAAAGCGGCTCTCTCATCGACTCGATTCAAGCGCCCGGAGCGCTGGCCGATTTGGTTGCGGCCAATCTGGACGCGCCGGTCGAAGAAAAAGCGCAGCTCCTGGAAACGGTCGAGGTAAAGGACCGAATTCGCAAAGTGCTCCGGTTGCTCACTCGACAGCTGGAAATCCTCAAGATGAAGGAGCGCATCAACAACCAAATCAAGGAGGAGATGGGGAAGAACCAACGGGAATACGTGCTTCGACAGCACCTGAAGGCAATCAAAGAAGAGCTGGGCGAGGACGAGGGCGACCAGGGAGACCTGGACGGCCTGGAGGAGCGGATTGCAAAGGCTGATCTGCCCAGCGAGGCGGATGGCGTCGCCAAAAAGCAGCTCAAGCGATTGCGGTCGATGCAGGTGGGGAGTGCCGAATACACTGTGGTGCGCACCTACCTCGACTGGATTTTGGAGCTACCGTGGACCCAGTCCACCGAGGATAACCTCCAGATCGGTGAAGTGCGCAAGGTGTTGGACGAAGACCACTACGGCCTGGACAAGGTGAAAAAGCGCATCGTCGAATACCTGGCCGTGCGCAAGCTCAAGCGCGACAAGAAAGGCCCTATTCTGTGCCTGATCGGTCCCCCGGGCGTGGGCAAAACTTCGCTCGGCAAAAGCATTGCGCGCGCGCTGGGGCGAAAGTTCGTTCGCATTTCGCTGGGAGGAGTGCACGACGAAGCCGCCATCCGCGGTCACCGGCGCACCTACGTCGGCGCGCTACCGGGTCAGATCATCCAGGGCATGAAGAAAGCCGGGACCATCAATCCGGTGTTCATGATGGATGAGGTGGACAAGATCGGTCACGACTTCCGCGGCGATCCGAGCGCGGCGCTTCTGGAAGTGCTGGACCCGGAGCAGAATAACTCCTTTGCCGACCACTATCTGGAAATCCAGTACGACCTCTCCCACGTGATGTTCATCGCCACTGCGAACATTTCCGACCCGATTCCGCCGCCGCTGCGCGACCGGATGGAGACTCTGGATATTCCCGGTTACACCCGCCGGGAAAAGCTGGCCATCGCGCGGCAGCATCTGATCCCGAAACAGCTGGACGAGCACGGGTTGGCGACCGGGCAGCTGGCGATTACCGATGAAGCGGTGGAAGAAATCATCGAGCACTATACGCGTGAAGCCGGCGTGCGATCACTGGAGCGGACCATCGCCAGCGTCATTCGCGGGGTGGCCGTCAAAGTCGCAGAAGGAGATACGGCTGATCACATCGTCACCTCCGAAGAAGAGCTCCGCGGATTTCTGGGTCCCATCAAGTACACCAGCGAAGTTGCCGAGCGCACCGCCGAAACCGGCGTGGCGACCGGGCTGGCTTGGACCAGCGTGGGCGGAGAAATCCTGTTCATCGAAGTCACGCGCATGTTCGGCACCGGCAAGATGCAGCTCACCGGGCAACTCGGCGACGTCATGAAGGAAAGCGCGCACGCGGCGCTCAGCTACGTGCGGGCCAACGCGGAGAAATACGGAATCCCGAAGGATTTTTTGGAAAAGAGCGACGTGCACGTCCATATTCCGGCGGGCGCCATGCCCAAAGACGGGCCCAGCGCCGGGATCACCATGTTCTGCGCGCTGGTTTCACTGCTCACCGGCATCCGGGTGTGCCACGAC
>DASXTY010000893.1:0-5684 GCA_036505155.1 Polyangiaceae bacterium
AAGTTACCGCGCGGGTCATCAAAGCCGCCGCCGAGCTTCGGGTTATCGGTCGCGCGGGGATTGGGGTCGACAACGTCGACGTGGGGGCAGCCTCTCGCCGTGGCATCGTGGTCATGAACACGCCTACCGGGAATGCGGTCACCACCGCGGAACACGCGATTGCGCTGCTGTTCGCAGTGGCGCGAAAGATTGCTGCCGCTGACGCTTCCCTGAAGAAGGGAGCGTGGGAGAAAAAGAAGTTCGAAGGACGCGAGCTTTCGGGAAAGACGCTGGGCGTCGTCGGTCTCGGCAACATTGGGCGGATTGTGGCAAACCGTGCCCAAGGGCTGCACATGCACGTCATTGGCTATGATCCGGTGGTTACTTCGGAGCGAGCGGCCGAGCTCGGCGTCGAGCTGGTCTCACTCGATCAGCTGTTTCAGCGGGCGGATGCCATCACCGTGCACACGCCGATGACCCCGGAAACCAAGGGGCTCGTCAACCACGATTCGCTGAAGAAGCTCAAGCGAGGCGTGATTTTGATCAATGCCGCCCGCGGCGGAATTTATGACGAAGCGGCTCTGCTCGCGGGGCTCGAGTCCGGCCAAATCGGCGGGGTTGCTCTCGACGTTTTTCCGAAAGAGCCTCCCGGGCTCACCGATATCGTTCGCCACCCCAGCGTGGTGGTGACGCCGCATCTAGGGGCTTCCACCGAGGAGGCGCAATCGAGGGTGGCGGTTGAAATCGCCCAGCAAGTGGTCGCATACCTGACCACGGGTAGCATCTCGAACGCGGTCAATGTGCCGTCTGTCCCTGGGGAAATGGCGCCCCTGTTGGGTCCGTACCTTTCGCTGGCGCGCCGTGTGGGACGGTTTCTGGCGCAGGTCGAGGCTTTCGAGCCTCGGTCGATTTCGGTGGAGTGCGAAGGTGAAGCCGCTAACGTCACAACCGGCCCCATTGTCAACGCGGCGCTTGCGGGCCTGTTGCAAAACTTTTTTGACGCGCCGGTGAATGCGGTGAGCGCGCCGGTATTGGCCAGGGACAGCGGCATTCAAGTGAACGAGCGCAAGAGCACGCGAAAGGGAGAGTTTACCACCCTGGTCACGGTTTTGGTGGTCGGTAAAGACGGGCGCGAGCTCATCGCGGGCGGGACTCTGGCTGCCGACGGCTCGCCCCGCCTTGCGCGCTGGGGTAACTACGAGCTCGATGCACACCTCGACGGGTCCATATTGGTGATGAAGAACGCGGATCGTCCCGGCGTTATCGGTACCATCGGGACTCTTCTGGGAGAAAGCGGGGTCAACGTTTCCCGGATGCAGATGGGCTTGGACGTGGGACAGCGTCAGGCGGCGTCCCTGTGGGCGCTCGATTCGGTCCTTCCGACTGGCGTGCTCGACCGCATACGGCAGGTAAAAGAAGTGCAGCAGGCGTGCGGAATCGTCATCCAGTGAAAGCTGGCGCCCGAGCGATGAATGATGCAAAATCATAGGGTGCGCCCTCTCGCTTTGTGCCCGTTCCCAGCGGCCGAGAGCCGCGGTAGCTTAGTTATCTGAAAATGAAATATCGGCTGCGCTATCAGCAGCAGGACTTGGAGCTTTCGGAGGGTCTGTTCCTGATCGGCCGCGGCGGTGAGTGTCAGCTTTCGCTCGACGATCCGCTGGTCTCCCGTATGCACGCCCGGTTGACAGTGGAGCCCAAGCGCGTGCTGGTGGAAGACCTGGGCAGTCGCAATGGGGTAAAAGTCAACGGCGAACGCATCAGTGGAGTTCGTGCCTTGGCTCACGGGGATAAAATAACCATCGGCAGCCAGGAGATGACCGTGCTGTACAAGCGCGACGCGAAAACGGACACCATCGTCCAGCGTGCGACCGGACGGGGCGCCCCGGGGTTTGCCGTGCTGGTGCAGCTGGCGGAAAAGGCGCTGGCGCTCGGTCACGGCGAAGAAGCCGAGCGCATTTTGGCGCCGACCCTTCGGCATCTGCTCTCGGACGCCAAGGGAAACAAGAAGCCGGGCGGCAATGTAGTCGAAAAAGCGGCCGAATATGCGGTCAAGCTCGCCTGCGCCACCGGCAAGGGCAGCTGGGTGGATTACGTGTTCGAGCTGTACACTGCGCTCGAGCGGCCTTGTCCGGCGACTGTGGTCGATGCGTTGTACGAGGCGCTTCGCAAGGTCAATGAGATCGATCGGGGCGTGCTACAGAGCTACACCGAGCTATTGCGTGCGAGTGCCGGATCGCTCAACCCCACCGAGCGTTTCGTGCTAAGTCGGCTCGAGGGCCTGGAACGCCTAGCCGCCATCACATGAGCCCGTCCGACTGCACCATTGGGCCGCGTTTTTGCCGCCCCGTTTCCTCCCAGGCGAGGTTACCGTGAAGCTGCGTTGCTGGCTCGAATACCGAGCTCAGCGGTTGGACCTTCCGCCAGGGCCGATGGTGATCGGACGTGGAGCCGGGAACCATCTGGTTTTGGATGACGAGCTCGTATCTCGCCGACACGCGCAGATCGTGCTCAGCGATGATGCGGCAGTGATCGAGGACTTTGGCAGCATCAACGGCGTTTACGTCAACGAAAAGCGTATTACCGGCCCTCAGCGACTCGCTTCCGGGGACCGCATCGTCATCGGTCAGCAGGAGATGACTTTTCGCACCGCGACTTCGTCGCACTTCGATCCATCGCGCAAGCGGCTGTCGGCGGAAACTCTCCAGGGCGGTGAGGCCTTCTTCGAGCAGATTTCTGGGTCGGCGCGAGCGCCGGCGCGAGATCGGCCAACGAATTTCGATGAGACCGGGGATCACAGCGAGTCACCCACTCGCCGCGGCGACGCCATCGATTTGCTCGGCGGAGTGGCGGACAAGGTGTTGGCACTGGGTCGCGGGGAAGAAGCGGAGCGAATCTTGGCTTCCTTTCTGCTGGCGCTGCGCGATGGATTACGGCGTAAACCGGTGCTTCAACCGGACATGCTCAACAAGGCTGCGGGCTACGCAGTGAAGCTTGCCGGCGCGACGGGCAAGGGCCAATGGTTTGACTACACGGTGGAGCTCTACACGCTGGTAAAGCGTCCCATGCCTGCGAGCGTGGTGGACGAGCTTTATACGGTAGTGCGCAAGGTGTCCAACGTCAGCGTTTCGGCCCTACGCGAATATGGCGAGCTCCTCCGTACAATTCAGGCGAGCTTGAGCCCGAGCGATCGCTTCGTCGCTCAGCGGTTCGAGGGCTTGGTGCGGCTGGCCGCGTTGAAATGAGGCGCTTTTCCGACGCTCTGGCGTCGGCAGAATTGCGAGCCAGCCACTGACCGGCCGCCTCCGCGATGACTGCCCGAAGCTCCGGGTCGTCGACGTGCTCGAGGCGCGCCTGGAGCTCGGGTGGCAGCGGTGCAGGGCGCTTAGCGGGCCGCCTTGGGGCGGGCTCAGGTCGCGGTGGCTCGAACGAGCGCACCCGAAAATGCAGAGCCCGGATGTCGCGCCGAACCATCTTAAGCCGGCTGAGCATCTGCTCGGATAAAAAAGAGAGCTCTTGTGCCCACACCGCTGACGCAACCCACACCGTGAGCGTTCCATCGCGGACCGATCCCGGCTTGGCTCGCTCTGCGATGCGCTGGCCCATTGCAGCACGCCAGTGGTCGGGAGCGATCGAAACGCGCGCGGCCCGAGCGGTCACGTTTTGGGTGTTTGCCAGCACGTCGACTAGAGCCTCCGGTGAAGCGTTTGGCTCGCGTGGTGTGCGCTGCCGGCGACGTTTGTCAGTCACTGAACCCGCCGCAAAGTGTACGTCTTTGGAGCTTCAGGGTTCAACTCGAAACGAGAATGGGATAGGTTGACAATCTGTGCGCGCCCTGTGCAAATCGTCTCGATGAAGTCGAAGATTGCGATCGCCCTGTTATTTTTTGGCTGTGCTGGTTCTCAGCCGCCACCGGAGCCGGCGCCACCGACCGAGGCACCTGCGCCCCCACCTCCGGCCCCTCCGCCGGCCGTCCCCGCAGCAACACCGGATGCGCCAGCCCCCGTCGCTGAATCGAAGCCCAAAGAACCCGCCGGGCCGCCGCCGGTTGTGCGCTATGCGGAGGGCCTTTCGACGCCCGAAAGCGTCCTCTACGACGACGCACAAGACCGGTATTTGGTGTCCAACATCAACGGCAAACCGTTGGATGTAGACGGCAACGGCTACATCTCCGAGCTCTCTCCCGATGGAAAGATCACGAAGGCGAAGTTTATCGAAGGCAACGGCAAAGTAAAACTAAACGCGCCAAAGGGGATGGCGATTGTTAAGGGCGTCCTTTACGTGAGCGACATCACCGTGGTGAGGAAGTTCGATGCCAAGACCGGTGCGCCCAAAGGGGAAGTCGCAATCAAAGACGCCACCTTCTTGAACGATGTCGCCGCCGCTCCGGACGGACGGGTTTTCGTGTCCGACTCCGGTTTAAAAGCCGGGGCCAATGGCTTCGATCCCACAGGAACCGACGCCGTTTACGTCATCGACAAAGGCGCGGTGAAGCCGGTGGCCAAATCCAAAGAGCTCGGTCAGCCCAATGGGCTACTTGCGCGCGACAAGGACTTGTGGGTCGTGACCATGGGCAGCGGTGAGCTCTATCGCTTGGACGACAAGGGAAAGCGACAAGATGTAGCCAAGCTCCCGCAGGGAGGGCTCGACGGAATCGTGGCGGTGGGCGATTCACTGCTCATCTCGAGCTGGAAAGCCTCGGCCGTTTACCGCGGCAAGCCTGGCGGCGCTTTCGAGGTGACAGTCCCCAATGTAAAGGCGCCGGCTGACATCGGATTCGACAGCAAACGCGGTCGCGTGCTGGTGCCGCGGTTCATGGAAAACGCGGTCGAAGTGTACGCGGTGAAGTGAGATCGACTAGTTCCACACGTGGCCCGGGTAGCAAGCGGTAACTGGCTACCTCCCCGAGGCGGACCGGTTCCCCGATTGGCGCCGGCCGCGCGGTTCGGTGACCCTTTAGTCTGCTGAGCGAGCGGGCTCGGCCTGTCGAACGAGGCGAGTCCGTGTCGCGGTCTCGACCTCGACTTCGGGAGGTATTCGGGTTAGGCTCTCGCCGATTTCCCAGGAATAAACAACCGAACCACGATTTGTGAGGGAGCGATGGCGCACGACCGGATGGAAATAGGGTGGTGGATCAAGTCCACCGACGAGGAGCTTTACGGGCCGGTTTCGCGCGACACGATTTGGCGCTTTCTCGAGCAGGCGGTCATCACTGCGGACACGCTGGTCCGGCACTCCATGTCTGCGACATTTGCGCCGATCGGAGACCACCTCGCTCTTCGGGGCGGCCCCGCCGTGGTCGGAGGACGATTGGAAGCGCGCGACCGCGTGGCCGAGGTGTGGCCGAAAAGCCGGCAGGAGCGACTCGCTCTGAGCCAGGGGAGCATGCGATGCATGCGTCACGCAAATCGACTGGCCACTCAAGTTTGCATGTGCTGCATGGGCCCGTACTGTGAGAAATGTCGGGTCAACAAGGGAAAAGCATTCTATTACTGCCGAAAGTGCCAGACCCGCTTCTACTATGCGCGCGGTCTCGCGTACGTAGCCGACAATGTTATCCTATATATGCTTAACTTTGGCTTGGGGCTGGTGCTCAGCGCGGGACTCACGACAAATGCCGTGGGCGCTAGTGTGGCTGCGGGCATCGGGTTCGGCGCCACCGCCCTCATGTGGGTGTTTCGGGATTCGCTAATGAGGGGCGCATTCCT
>DASXTY010000894.1:0-3310 GCA_036505155.1 Polyangiaceae bacterium
GCAAAACAAGGGGATGAACGACAAGGCCTGAATCAGAACCGGTACGATGACCAGCCGCCGCCGGCTCGGAGCGCGATCCAAGATTTCGACCACCCAGACCTGAACCAAAGCTCCGATGAGAAGCGGTCCCGAAGCCAAGAGTCCGATGAGCAGGTTGCCCGCGCCCAAGAACACCGCAAACGGGACGATGTACGCTTCACCCGCTCCCATCATGAAAGCTTGTCCCGCCGAGTCATACACGGCGTGGCGCAGGCTGCGCTCCCGCTCGACGGCCCAAGGGTCGCGGCGTTCGCTCAGCGCGTGCATGGACCGCGCTCTTAGCGCGGTTTGCACCGAATTGGAGCGGTTTTTTGAAGCTCTAGGGGTTGACGCAGCGGGGAGCCACTTGTAAGCCTCCACAACTTGTTCGACGGACACCGGCGCGCCCTAAACGGGCTCGGGGCCATTAGCTCAATTGGCAGAGCAGCGGACTCTTAATCCGGAGGTTGAAGGTTCGATTCCTTCATGGCCCACTTTTTAAGTTAATGTTGACTCTGCTTCTCGATTTCTTTCCTCTTCTGGCTTTCTTCGCCACGTTTTCCCTGAGTGGGGGCAGCATCTATCCAGCGACTTTAGCGCTCATGATCGCATCGGTGGTGCAGGTGGGGGGCCACCTGATTTGGAAGCGCCGCGTGCAAAAGCTGCACCTCTTCAATCTCGGGCTGGCGCTAGTGCTGGGCGGGCTCACCCTCTGGCTCCGAAATGACCGTTTTATCAAGTGGAAACCAACGGTGTTCCTCTGGCTCATGGCGCTCATATTGCTCGGGCGCCAGTGGCTGCGGGGCGAGCTTACGGTGCGCACCATCGTGGAAGCGGTGGCAAAGGAAAAGCTTGGAGTGCCGGAGCCCGCGTGGCGGCAGATCAATTCGGTTTGGGGATTTACGATGTTCGCGGCCGGCGCGTTGAATCTGGTGGTCGCTTACCAGCTGCCGCTCAAGAGCTGGGTGCTGTTTAAGGTCTGGGGCCTCACCATCGTGAACGTATTACTGATGGTATACACATCGCTGGTCATCAGCCGGCATTCACCCAAAGAGGCGGACCCTAAACCCTGAGCCCGCAATCTTGCCCACCACACCCAGATCGGTCCCCTATTTCCTGTGCCTACTGCTCGGTTGCAGCAGGACAGCCGGACCAGAGCGTGCGCACCATGATGCCTCGCCGCCAAAAGTGGCCGCAGCTCCGAGAGTCGCAGGCCAGACCTGTGCTCAGTATTCAGCCCCGGTCGAGGTGGGTCGCATCGAAAATTCAGAGCTTACCGAGGTCAGTGGGATCGCCGCCAGCCGCACCCGTGACGGCGCCCTCTACGTTCACAACGATTCCGGCGATAGCCCACGTTTTTTCGCGATCGATCGACAGGGACACACGCTGCTCGAAATCGGGATACCGATACCGAGCTGGATCGACTGCGAGGACATCGCCGTGGGACCGGCGCCCGGGGTCGCGCATGCGGTTTACCTAGGGGACATCGGCGATAACGCCGCCCGCGAGTCCCGACCCAGCCCCCGCTCTGAGATTCAAGTGTATCGGGTGCCCGAGCCGGCCGAGCTCGCAAACGCCAAGGGTGGTCGCATCCGGTTGCCCAAAGTCGATACGTTGCGCTTCGTGTATCCGGACAAACCCCACGACGCAGAGACCTTGATGATCGATCCGGTGTCCGGCGATCTTTTCATCGTGACCAAAGAAAGCGACGGACGCTCTGTTGTGTTTTTGGCTGCGGCGCCGCTCACCGCCGGCGGTCCTCGCGCGCTCACGCCGGTCGGCGGGCTCGCCTTCGGCGGCGCCGATCTGCCCGGGAACGGCCAAGCAACCGGCGGGGACATTTCGCCCAGCGGCGACGCCATCGTGATTCGGACCTACAGCACCGTCTTTCTATGGCGGCGCGCGGCAGGACAGAACGTCGGCGACGCGTTGAAGGGCAGGCCCCAGGCGCTCCCCACCGCAACCGAGCCGCAGGGTGAAGCGGTGGGCTTTGCCGCGGACGGCAATGGCTTCTTCACAGCCAGCGAAAAACCCAATCAGCCGCTGTTTTTTGCCGGCTGTCGGTAATCGCCCCAGAGGCTGTAAGGTCGGCGCAAGATGGGCGTTCGCTTTTTGCCATGCGGATCATCCCCGGTCTTTTTTTCTTGTTTGTTCTCGCCCCGTCGGTTGCGCGGGCAGAGTCGGAATTCGCAGAGCCCCCAACGCGCGGTAACTATGAGCCTGCGGCGTCCATCGTCCGCGCCAGCATCGGTCCGGCGCTCCGCGTGTCGCAACAGGCAGCCGACGGTGGCCTGGCTCTTGCCATCGACATCGGTTCTCGCGCCACCGGTGGAAGGCTTTTCGGTTCATGGGTTCGCGTTGGCAGCGATCGCGGACTCAGCGAATACACTGCAGAATTGTGGATAGACTTCGGTCTAGAACGGCGTTTGCATCCAATAATTGCCGCTGGCGCCGGTATTGCGCGCCTCGAGGGTAGTGCCGGCCGCCCTGCCTCCACGCTCGGAATTGGAGTCTTGCGTCTGACTCTGGAGTACGCGCTTCCGATCGAGGAGGCGGATGCTCGCGTTGGGATCGATGCGCTCGGCAACTTGCCGGCTATTCGATCCCGAAGCGCCGAAAATGCTCCGCCCTGGGTCTTACTCATGGCGCGCGTGGGGGCCGGATTTTGAGCTCGGGCGTTCTTCAACCGGAGGGCCTTCCACTCGCAAAAAAGTACTTGGTATGACAAGTATCTTGCGCACCCGACGCGGGGGGGCCGGCGTAGGGCACAGGGCACAGGGCACGGGGCGCAGGGCGCCGAGTGAAGCCGAGCCTAATGAAATTCGACCAGCTCGACGTCGAACACCAAATCACCGACGGGAGCGCCCGGGCGGGTCGGTTTTTGACCATAAGCGAGATCGGCAGGGATCCACAGCCGCATCTGGTCGCCCGCCACCATGAGCTCTAGCCCCTCGGTCCAACCCTTGATGACTCCGTCAACGGAAAATTTGGCGGGCGTGCCGCGCACCACGGAGCTATCGAACATCTTGCCGTCTTTGGTCCATCCGGAATAATTCACGGTGGCCACGCTCGCGGGCTTAGGGTGCTCTTTACCCGCTCCGTGTTTCAGAAACTTGTAAACCAGACCGGACGCCGTCTTCTTCGCGTCCGCAGGCGGCTTCTTGAGGTCTTTGGGCGCCTCGAGCGGCTGGATAATCTCCAATAGCTCGATGTCGAACACCAGATCGCCGGCCGGCGCTCCGGCCATGGGTCGCTCGCCATAAGCGAGCTTCGAAGGAATCCAGAGCCGGCG
>DASXTY010000895.1:0-7424 GCA_036505155.1 Polyangiaceae bacterium
GGAGCTCCAGCATTGGGCGCCAGCTCGAAGGTTTGGTAGTGCCGTCGCTCGAGCTCCCGCAGGCCGCCGCTGCTGGGAAGCTGAAAGCCGTGCGTCGCCTCGCTGACGCTCTGCTCCTGCGGACGCCGCTCGTGATAGGCGACGGTGTACGGACCTTCGAAGCCCGCGCGCGTGATGCAGTGCTCGTAACGCAGCTTTCCGGCCGCGTCGCGAAGCACGGTGTGGTGCTTCCGGGGAACTTCGCCCATTACCAGCCGGTCCAGCATCAAGACCGTCCTGGTTGCTGCTGCTGCCGCTCGATGCTCTCGAACAGCGCGCGGAAATTTCCGGCTCCAAACCCCTGGTCGCCTTTACGTTGGATGATCTCGTAAAAGAAGGGACCCGCCTCTGGGCTCGCGTACAGCCCGGCCGAGTCCTTAATGAAAATCTGTAATAAATAGCGCCCCCGCTCGGCGCCGTCGACCAGGATTTCGAGCTCGCGCAGGGTGTCGAGGTCCTCGTCGAGGGTGCCGATGCCCGATCGCTCCAGCCGCCCGGGCAGTAGGTCGTAATAGGCGGAGGGGGTCCGCATGAACTCGACCCCGCGCTCGCGCAGACCCCGGACAGCGGAGATGATGTCGGAAACGCCGAGCGCGACGTGTTGCACCCCGTCTCCGCGATGTTCTTCGTGAAATACGTTGATTTGAGAAGCTTTGAAGTGCGGGCGCTGCGGTTCGTTGTTGGCGAACTTGATGCCGGACTTAGCGTCCCACAGGACGGCGGACCGGAGGCCCGATCCGGCTTGGCCATGGTCGTGCGACACGTCATCGGTATGAAACTGCACTTCCCAGAAACGCTCGAAACCCATCACCCGCTCCAGCCACATCAACGCCGGGAGCATAGTTTGGAAGTTCGAGGTCACGTGATCGAAATGAGTGAAGCCGAATGCGTTGGTTGCGCCAAGGGGGCGGCTGTGCGGCACCAGGCCTGGGTACAGCGTGCTGGTACCGATGCGCTGGACGAAACGGAAGGTGGTGTCCCCAAACGGAGTGGTAATGGAAAACGTGCAAAACCGACCGCCCTGGTCGGGAACGCGCTGAACGTCCTGGATGGGTGTCGCACCGCGCTCTTCCAGAAAGCGAAAGGTGCGATCGATGTCCTCTACGCGAAAGACGATGGTGCCGATTCCGTCCGGGTGCTTGCTCAGGTATCGCCAAGCCCGCCCGCCTTCGCCCGCGGGGGTGGAGCAAACCACCACGCAGCCCCCCGCCTGAAATGCCACCGAACGTTGGCGGCCCGCACGGGTCAGCTTCGGACCACTTTCACCGAGCTCCGCGAAGTCCATCCGATCGACGTAGAAACGCTGGCTGCGTTCCACGTCGCGGACGTAGTAATGAAGGCAATCGATACCGAGAAGTCCCAGCGATTGGACGCTGCCGGGTTCCAGCTCAACCATGTCATTTAATGATGAGGCCGAAGCGGGCGCCCTGCAGGCCCTGACACAATCTGGCGCAAATCTCGGGGCTTTAGCGGTTTTGCTCCGCGTCCGGCTGCTTTTCCGGCGCCGCGCGCCGGAAGCCTTCGAGCTCGAGACAGGCTTGTTCCACGCGACAGAGCGTCGGGTAGGGTAAGAGTTCGATCGCGTAGCGGCGCGCTGAATAGAGCTGGGGAATCAACAATACGTCCGCCAGGCTCACCTCTTCACCGACCAGGTAGCGTCCCGAGATTTCCGCCGCATGGCGCTCGAGCGCATTGAGCCCTCGCTTCAGAAAGTGGGAAAGCCACAGGTTCTTGTCGACTTCGGGGGCAAGCTCCGCGAGTTTCCTCAAAACTTCTAGGTTTTGCAGCGGCTGAATCCCGCAATTTATAATTTCAGCCAGCTCACGGCATCGCGCTCGCTCCAGGCGATCTCGGGGAAGAAGCGGCGGATCAGGAAAACGCTCATCCAAGTACTCGAGAATTGCCAGGCTCTGGGTGATGCGCACGGTCTTTCCCGATTCGAGCACTTCCAGCACGGGCACCTGGTGCATGGGGTTCAAGGCTCCGTAATCTGTGCCGCGTTGCTCGCCCCGCAAAAGATGAATCGAGCCATGCTCATAGTCCACGCGTTTCAGCTCGAGCCCGATGCGCACACGATACGCGGAGCTGCTCCGCCAATATCCGTAGAGCTTCATCCGTTCACCACTGTCTGAGAGATTTTTCCAAAGATGCTGCGCCCGGTTGGGTCCAGCATTTCGATCTCGATGCGGTCTCCGACCCGCATGAACGGCGTCGACGCCTGTCCGTGTTCGATGATTTCGATCATTCGGCGTTCCGCCAGGCAAGACACCCCGCGCGCGCGGTCTCGATTGGACACGGTTCCCGACCCAAGCAAAGTTCCTGCGGTAAAGCCGCGGGTCTTGGTGATGTGCACGATGAGATCGGCGAAGGAAAAGTGCATCTCGGGGCCGGCTTCCGGGTCGCCGATCAGCGCGCCGTTGTGGACGGAGCGCAGTCGGCCGTGCACACGCCCGTCTCGAAAACTCTCTCCGAGCTCGTCGGGCGTCACCGCAAACGGAGAAAACGCGGTGGCGGGCTTGGAAGTGAAAAAGCCAAATCCCTTGGCGAGCTCCCCCGGGACCAGATTCCGATACGTGACGTCGTTCGCCAGGAGCACCAAGCGCACGTAGCCGAGCGCTTCATCGGGCCGCACGCCGCGCGGAGTGTCGCCCAGAATCACCGCGACCTCGGCTTCGAAGTCGAGGCCCCAATCCGGATCCGGAAGCTCGATATCGTCGGTCGACGCCAGGAGCCTTCCGGAACCCCCCTGGTATACGAGCGGCTCGGTTTCCAGAAGGCTCGGAAGCTCCGCGCCCCGCGCCTTTCGCACTAAGACGATGTGATTGAGATAGGCGGAGCCATCCACCCACTCGAAGGCGCGAGGCAGTGGCGCTGCGAGCCTTTGTGGATCGAGCGGTGCCGAAGCGACCTTACGCCGGACCAGCTGGTCCTCGAGAGCGCGCAATCTCGGCTCCGCGTGCTGCCAATCGTCGAGCGCCACCTGGAGCGTCGGCGCGATGTCTTCTGCCGAAGCGTACGCGTCGCCGCCGGGCGCCACGACCACCAGCGCGCCATCACGTCCTTGCCGCAGACTTGCAAGCCTCATCTTGGCCCGACGCGTATTTTCGCTCAGTCAAAGATGCAACCAAGCCGTCGGAGATCCAACTCTGGTTTTTACTCCAAGAGCTTCAGAGAAGCATCGAGGAGCTCCGCGAAGGTCCGCGGCTGAAACGTTTTGTGCGCCGAAACGGCTTTTGCCTCGACCGTCTGCGCCGGCGCCACACGGCGGGTTATCTCCGGGCTTGGAAGCTCTGCTTTAGCCCGCTCGCGCTCCACCGGCTTTGCCTGAGCGCGCGGGAGCTCCGCCTCTAGCTCATCCGCTACCGGTACCGGAGCGCGCGGCCGCTCGCTGGAAAGCTCGAGCCCTGCCCGAGTCGGCGCTTCAAGCTCCACGGTTTGGCCGATTTGTGCCGTGGTCGGTCGCGCCGCGAGCTCCTCGCGCAAGCCTTCCATCTCGGGCAGACGCGGTTCGGCGGGGAGCTCCACCGGCACGGCCGCTTGCGGCCCAGATTCGGGGGGAGGAGTTTTTACTGGGATTTCCCGCTCCGGTGGGGCTTCGAACTGCTGCGCTGCGCCCGCAAGCGCCTCGTCCATGGGGGAGGGCATGGCGATGGGCCGGCGGGAAGAAACCGGGGGCTCTTCGCGCTCTTCTTCGAAAGTGACCTCCAGCTCCGGGGGCTCGGAGGGTGCCGCCGCGGTGAGCTCCACCACATCTTCCGCATCCAGAAGCTCGACCTCCGCCGCGCCGTCGCCATCAGTAGGAGCGGCCACCGCGCGCGGCCGGGACCGATTAGCCCTGACGCGCTCGAGCAGGCTCCGAAGTTTTTCGAGTTCCTGTTCGTGTGTCACGGCTCACCCTGACTTTTAGGTGTGTGGAGTCTCTCGAGCACTTGTCCCCAAGAGCTGCCCTGCGCCAGCCACTTTTCGACCTGAATTGCTCCGTTCGGGTTGATTATCAAAAAGCGCGCCTCTTCTCCAACACGGCCCAGCGGCACGGCGCGCGCGGCCCGACCGAACGCGTCTTCGAGCACGCCCTCGAGCACGGAGCCGACCAGCGCATCCGCTTCGAGACCCAACGGCGCTGCGCTCACGCTGCACACGAGCGCGCGGCCCCACCGCTCGACCGCCAGGCTTCCAAGGCCCATCAGCGCGAGCTCGGCACCGACTCGTTCAACGACCGCCTCGATGCTCGCCCGCGAAATCTGGTTCAGCCCTTCGGCAGCTCGCCTGCCCACCTCGACCCCCAAGCGGCGGCCAAAGCTCTGCACCGCTTCGGGGTCGGCGTCTTTGCAAAGTAACGACAGGGCTTCTGCGGGTACGAGCACGCGCGGTGCGGAACCACTAAGAGTGATTTGGCCGCGAGCCAAGTCGAACTCCACCTTGGGTGCTAGGACAGTGCTGGGTGTGGCCACGGGTTTCGGTAGTCGTATCACATTGGCTGTCCGCCTCCCGGGCGGGCAAGCCTTGCCAGTATAGTCGCTCGGCCGACGGGCGTGGCCAAGTTCAACCCCGAGGAGGCACAATGGCGGGAAGGTTTAGTTGGAGGCCTAAGATGCCGGCCGGTAGCTCCCCAACGACGCCTTCCGGCTTGACCCATTGGCGGGTACGAGGCTAAGAAGAATGCTTCCCCTTATTGTGTCAGCTCGGGCTGCCTCAGACGGAGACCCAAGATGCCAACGGGCGAAACCCTGAGTGCCTCCGAACACGAAGACGACGGTAAGTCCCGGAGTGACTTGGCGGCCGCGATCTCGGTCTTCCGCCGAAAGGTCGAGGAGCTCGAGAAGCGCAACAATGTCCTGGAAGCCGCGCGAAAAGAGGCCGAGCGCGCGGAGGAGCTATGGAGGGACTTCATCGACCAGGCTCCGGTCGTGGTGGCGATCCTGGATCGTGAGCACAACTGCGTGATGCTGAGTCGTTCCCGGGCTGGGGAACCGGGCGAGAACCTCGGAACGTCGTGGCTCGACCGCCTGACGGAGGACTCAGCCGCACGCGCGGTTGCGGCAATCGAGCACGTGCTCAACACCGGTCAGCCGGTGGAATACGAGGTGCAAACCCGTCCGGTTCCCGGAGATGAGCAGCGTTGGTACGCAACTCGCGCCGGGCCGCTTTGGGAAAACGGCAAGGTCAACCGAGCCATTGCCGTCGCCACCGACGTCACCGGACGCAGAGTGGCCAGGCAACGGCTCATGGAGGAAGCGCGGCTTCGCCTGATCATCCAACAGATCCCAGGAATTCTCTGGACCACGGATAAGGAGCACCGGCTGACCAGCGCGGTGGGCAATGCTCTGGAGCGCTCCGGGATGCGGTCCGGCGCCATTCACGGGATCAACATCGGGCAATACTTCGAGGTGAACGATCCGCAGCGGGCCGCGGTGCTGCAGGCGCACCAACAAGCCGTGGCCGGGAAGTCGACTCGTTTCGAGCTCGAAATGAGCGCGGAAGTGTACGACGTCCGGATTGAGCCGCTCTACGACGCCCAGGGCATCATCGTGGGCGCCATCGGTATGGCCGTAAAAATCACCGATCGGAAGAAATTAGACGCACAAGTGCGCTCGGCACAGAGGTTGGAGGCTCTCGGCCGACTGGCCGGCGGCGTTGCGCACGACTTCAACAACTTACTCACCATCATTGGTGGTCACGCAGCTTTGGCGCTGGCGCGCACGGGCGACGACACGGTGCGGAGCTACGTGGAGCCCATCCAAAAAGCGACCGAGCGAGGCGCTGCTTTGACTCGCCAGCTTCTCACCTTCGGCAGCCGACAGCTGGTCGCTCCGGCTCTTGTCGATTTGAACGAGCTGGTGCGCAACATGGCAAAGCTCTTGAGCCTGGTCATCGGCGACGAGATAGAGCTCAAGCTCGACGCCGCGGCGCAATGCGTGCGCGCCGACCCGGGGCAACTGGAACAAGTGGTCACGAACCTCGTGCTCAATGGGCGGGATGCCATGCCGAGCGGGGGATCCATCCGAGTTCAAACCGGCATGATTTCATTAGAGGGTGAGCTCGAGTGCCGGAGCTTGGCGCTACCGCCGGGAAGCTACGTGAAACTGGCAGTTTCCGACACCGGAGTGGGTATGGGCACCGAAACGCAAGCCAGGGCGTTCGAACCGTTCTTTACCACCAAGCAGCCGGGCAAGGGAACCGGGCTCGGCTTGTCTACGGTTTACGGAATCGTGCGTGGAAGTGGGGGCGCCATCGGCATCCACAGTGCGCTCGGGCGCGGCACGACCGTCTCCATCTATCTCCCCGCCGCTGAAGGCCAAGCTCCCGCGCTCCGAACACCGGCTCCCAGCGAGCCCGTGGTGCGAGGTACGGAAACGGTTCTACTCGTAGAAGACGACGACCTGGTGCGCATCTTCGCGGAGCGCGCGCTCACCGAGGCAGGATACAGCACCATCTCGGCGCGCGACGGTGCCGAAGCGCTTCAGTTGTGCGAAAGCAGCCCCCGTCAGATCGACCTTTTGTTGACCGATGTGGCCATACCCAAGCTCAACGGTTTCGAGCTCGCATCGCGGGTGATAGAGCTTCGACCAGGTATCAAGGTCGTTTGCATGTCCGCACACGGTAAGCGCGCGCTTACGCTGCGTGACGCTCCAGCGGAACCCGTCATCCTGCTGGAAAAGCCGTTCACGCCCGCCCTGTTGGCCCGCACGCTGCGCCAGGCGCTCGACGCGCGCTGAGAGATAGCCCCTCCTCCACGGATTCTTTAGAGTAAGCAGTCCGCCAAGCAGCGCGTGGTGTCGGCGCTGAGCCCCGGGCAGGGGGCCGGTGTCTCGGTTAACTCGAGCTCTTTGGGAGCACCGCCCAACATCAGCAAGACGAAGGGATAATTCGTCCCGTGATAGTTGCGCTTGTGAAAAAACTCCCAAAGGGTGAGGACACGGTTGGGATCCGGAAGCAGCTTGTTGAATGGATACGGATATGGCGGAGGATTGGCCGCCTCATAGGGCTGCGGTGGGACCCGTTCGACGGTGCTCGGGTCACAGGTCGATTGCTTTGTGCCATCAGCCTTAGGTGGACAAGGCCGCGTCCCAAGCTCGTATTCCCTCCAGGCCCGAGAGCACTCGGCGAGCTTACCGATGTCGGCACAGTTCGCCGAAAGCCAGATACAGCGCGCAACGCAAGACTGCTGGCGGTCGTCCTCCGAGCATTCGGGGAACGGCTCGAGCTTGCGCGGCAGCGGAGTGTTCGGATCGGGAGACACTTCGCAGCGGTCTTCCGCTATGTTGAGAAAGACGACCGGGGAGCCGTCGCCCACCAGATCGCCTACTTTCGGCTTGACTTTTGTCACCCACCCGGCTGTGGGCGCGGTGACTGGGAGGGGCCCTCTGGCCTCCATGTTGGGTGAG
>DASXTY010000896.1:0-3963 GCA_036505155.1 Polyangiaceae bacterium
CAGAGCGGCACGGCGCGCTTTCAGGTGCCAGTGAGCCGCGGAAACGACGACCTGGCGATTTGTTGCGGCATCCTGGCTGGCTTGCTGCTCCACCGATTGCAGAGAGGCAACCAGAGCGCCCGCGTTATCATCATCAACCGCCCCTCGACTCGCTCGGACCCGATGTTCTCCGCTGGCAGCTCCACTGCCTCGCCTTGGCGCAGCATTGGCCCCGGCAGGTACACACGGGATTGGTCATGGTGATGTTCAACGCGGCATCACTCTTTTTTTCTGTCGGCTGGGCCAACCCGGTTTTGCGCCGCGAGCTCGAAGCCCTTTTCGCGCTTGGCCGTATTCAGGCCCTCGACGCCAAATTGGCGAACGTCGGCACACCCGACGCCAGTCCCGCGGCCTTTTTTGCGCGCGCGTCGCGCTCTTACCCGCTCGGTGATTTTGCGCTGGCCGCAGCCGAAGCGGTCGCCACATCGTTGGCTCGGGGGTCACCCTCATGATTTTTCAGCCCAACCGTGGGCAAGGAGTTTCTCAATGCAAACACAAGTAATTGACACATCACCCCGGCGGGCAGCTGACATCGACACCAAGCTCGCATCGGCTCATGCCGAGCACACCAAGCTCGTGCAGGCGGCCACCGACGCAAAAGCACAAGCCGACCGATGGCGCGTCACGTTCAAACGCGAGCCCACGCCGCAGGCGCACAGTAGTTTCGTGGTTGCGGAACAGGAAGCAGAGAACGCCCAAACCGCAGCCGATGAATTCGAGCGCGACGTCATGAAGCCGCTCGAGAAAGCCCAGCGCCAGGCCGAGCGCGATGCTACTGGCGCCGCACGCGCGCGCGAGGCAAGCAAGGCAGTTGAGGGCTTCACGCGCGCCGCCGAGCAGTTTCGCGATGCCGCACACACGCTCGATGCTGCGGTCCTCCAGCTCGCGGGTCTCCACGAATCAAGACTTGCGGCCGCGCAGCAAGGCGTTCGGCTGCAGCCGATTTCACTTGCCAACATCATCGATGAGCTAAACCAAAAACTGAAAAGCGCGTTGCCCGCCGCTGCGCACGAATTGCCGGCGAAGTTCGTTGACATGAGCTTCATCGACGACGGGCGCGACGCACGCATCGTGTTCACAGTCCACAGGCCCGCTTCGGCGGTGCCCACACCGCTCAGATAGGAGAGGAGATTCGAAACATGGGAACTACAACCAACCAAAACCGCGCCTTACAGCGCGAACAGAACCAGCTGCGCGCCGCATGCCCGTGCCTCGCCGTGAGCTATTTGATGCACTTGAAATCCCTCGGCATCACCACAATAGAGAGCTTCAACGCGGCATCGCCGGACTGGCTCGCCCAGTCCGGGCTAGACGAAAAATCGCAACAGATCATTCGCACGCACATCGAAGGAGTTTGAAACCATGTCCAATCTAAAAATCGTAGGCCTCCCGCGGACCGCCCCTGCTCACGTTCTGGCCCAGGCAAATCCGTTGGCACGCGCAGCTATCGCGAAAGGCCAAGCGCTTTCCGACCGGCTCGGTGGGCGTGCGGTAGCCGGCACCATCCCCGCAGCCGCCCTTAAAAACCCGCTGATTCGCGACGCCCTCGGCATCAAGGCGGACGAAACGCAAATCGGGCCGAACAGTTTTTTCCGGCTCTACCGCTCGGAACAGGCGCCCGGCCACCACATCTCCGCCGATAGCTACGCCCCCACGCTATCGGCCAAGGAGCAGCGCGAGCTCGACGCAATCGAATATCACTCACTCTCGCACCCCGCCCGCGCCGCACTGGGACGTAGCGACCCCGCGCGGTTCGCTCGGCTTCGTGCCGCGTTTTACGCCCAGACCAATGGTGGCGTTGACCCGTTCCTCGACGCGCATGCCGCGCGCGGAGGTCGACGCTACAACCCCCACGGTGGTGGCGGCGGAGAGGCCGCGTGACAAAAGATTTTGGGCCGGCGCCGATTCTTCCTTTGCGGCGCACGCAGCCTAAGACGCGGCTACGACGGCGCGCGGAGATGCTTTGTATGTAATGGCCACATCACCCCCGCCGCGGCCCGAAGCGCCCGCACCACGTCCACGTCCACGCCTCAGGATTCCGGCGGCGGAAACTACAGCCGCGCGTTGAGCGAAGCGAGCGTGGGCGCGGACGGGGCGGTTTTTAGGTGTGGCTCAGTTATTGGTTGACAGTGATTGTTTTAGATATCAGAATGGTCGTCGATGACCCGAACACCCAAAAAGCAAGCCAAGCATTTGGGTGGTCGTCCGAAGCTCGAAGATTCCGAGCGTCTAGACGTACAGATAGGCGTTCGCACGGACGCAAAAACCTCCCGTCGACTGAACGCACTGGCCGCCCGATACGGCCGCCTAGCGCCGTTGTCGCACGTCGCTCGCGCCGCGCTCGAGTATGGGCTTGACGTGATTGAGCGAGACCCGACCATCTTGTTTTTCAAGGAAGAGAAGGACCAGGCAGAGCGGTTTCTCATGAAACATTGGGGCGCAGCGGGAACGTTGGGCGGAGCAGAAAAGCAGCACGAGGAATATGTGGTCTACTTAGACTCGGGGAAGGCAACGGTGACGGTCGAAGACTCCGAGCGCTTCGAAGCACGTTCGGACAAGTCGTTTCGCAATGCTCTCGACGCGCTAGCCGAGAAGTTTCCGCCAACTCACCCCCTACCGTGGCACGTGCCAATAAGCGCCCAGCCAAAGAGCCGCAAGCGAGGTCGCAAGTGAACGCAGATACCTTGGCGAAGGCAAAAGAGCACGTGTTGTATGAGTTAGCTGCATTCGTTGGGGCTCTTCGGTTGAGGGATAACCCCCCGACCGTGCAGGAAGCCAAGAACTTCGTCATCGAATGCGTAGCCCTGCATGCGCGCAACTTGATTGGCTTTCTATCCCCGCGGTCGCCACAACCCGATGACCTGCTCGCAACCCACTACGTTGTCGGCTTCGCGCCGAACGCGACGGAGCAGGCCGCTTTTTCGCAAATCTGGAGACGAGCCAACAAGGAAATCGCGCACCTGACGACCGAACGAGTTACCGACGCGGAGCACGCTTCGGGAACCGTTAGCAAAGCATGGCCGTTGAAAGACCTAGTCCCTGTGATTGAATGCAGCCGTCGGTTCGCTGAGCAGATGCTCGCGTCAGCGCACATCACCACAGCCAGTGAACGTGCAAACTGGGAAGCGGTTCGAGATGCATTGGACCGTATCGCCGCTCCCTCGAACACTCAACCCGCGCCCGTCCCCACCGGATTGGCGCCGGCGCTCGCTGAAACCTCTCCCACGACTAAATCCAAATTCTAACCAAAGTAGTGGGCCCCGGCGCTGCGCAAACAGCCCGAGGCCCGGCCACCAGAGAAAGGGAGTTTCTGATGACAAATCCGACTGAACCACAACCCTCTAACTTGGACAACCGCGTCAAGCGTACCATCGACGAAATCACCGGTCAGGCAGAATCGATGCGGCTTATGGCAAAAAACTTGGAGGACGTAGCCGCAGAGCTCGAAGGCGCGGCGCCCTCCGATGAGCTCCGGCAGACCGCGCAGCACGTCCGGGCGTGCGCGCTTCACATTCTCGTGCACGCCGCTGCCGTATGCACTCGAGCAGGCACGCTCGAAGCTTTCGGCGAAGTCAGGGGGATGGCCGACCATGGCTGAACTCACCAGGGAACAGTGGGAGCACATGCAGCTCGACGCCATCGAGGCCCGCGACCAGCTCTTCTCGGAAGTCTGCCGTCAGCCGCGGCTACTGGAGCTCTGGCGCCGTTGGCAGAGCGCGGAGCACGCCTTGATTGACGCAGGCAGGTCCCGAAGGGAAAGCGAGGCCCATGGCGCGTAAGCGTGCACAGCCCAAAAAGCCAAGGCCCACAACACCCAGGCGCACCGGGGATAGCGATGAAGGCCGCAGAATAGTGAACGGTGGAGAGTTCGAGCTCGCCGCCAGCGTGGTGGAGGAATTTCAGGGCGACTTGTTTACCGAGCTC
>DASXTY010000897.1:0-8235 GCA_036505155.1 Polyangiaceae bacterium
GGCCGTACATGGTAAGCGAGCGTGTAGCCTGGCCTGCACTTTCGGAGCAGCTCAAAAACCACGGGCCGCTCACTACTGAGCAGCTGGCTGCAGGCTTGCAGCAGCTCGCCCGGGCCTTGGAGGTTGCGCATCGCGCGGGCCTGGTTCACCGCGGTATCAAGCCGCAGAACGTTTTCATCTCGGTAGAGAACCCGGGGCAGGTGAGGATTACCGACTTTGGAATTTCCGTTCTTCGCATCGCGGCGCCGCCGCCGCCGGGCTGGGGCGCTACGCCCGGATGGCACGGGCCGGACGCGGCGGAACCCTCCTCCAAGTCGACATCCGCCATGGATGTGTACGCTGTGGGTTTGATCTGTTTCTTTGCGCTGACCGGGCGCTCCCCGTTCGCCGCGCTTCGCGAAGGGGAGCTCGACCTGCAGAAGCTCTGGATGGAAATGGTGCAACCCATCGGCTCGGCCGCTGCTCGCGCTCGCGAGTCAGGAGTCGAGCTCAATCCGGTTCTCGATGGATGGTTCGCCAAAGCTCTGGCACCGCATCCCAAAGCGCGTTTCGCGTCCGTCGCCGAGTTGGCCTCCGCTTTTGAGCCGGTGGCAAGATCTGCATCCCTTTCGACCAGTGCTTCGCGAGAAGTGGCGCGTTCTGCCGAAACGCCCGCTGAAGTGGGCAAAGAGGCCCGTTCGCAGCCCAGCCACCCGGTTGCCGAATCGGTTGTCGACGCGGCGAGCTCGCCGTCACGCAGCAGCTCGGGGATTGCGGTCGCCTCAGTTCAGCCGTTGGCGTTCATGCCGTCGCTGCCGCCGCCCCCAGGGGTCCGGCTCGAGAGGGACGACAAGGAAACCAAGGGAAGCCCGGGCGAAAGGGTGCGATCGTCGTTGACGCTGGTCGTTTTGGTGGTGGCGAGCCTGGTTTGCCTGGCGGGCATCGCGCTCGTCGCCACGCTCCTCTACGCACCTCCCGTACCTCAGTCTCGACTGCAGCCACGCGAAAGCGCTGAGCCAGAGAGCGCGATGTTGCCTCCGGCGAGCTCGCCCATCCCGGTTGAGACGACGGCGGTCGCTGCGGCCTCCGGGTCGACCCCACCAGCAGCAGCCGACGCCGGCCGCAGGATAATCGTCGATCCGAATCTGGCTGTGGTCACGTTCAAGTGCCAGCCAGGAGAGTGTGACTCGGTTTATTGTGATGGGAAGGAAATTCCGGACTTTCGTGGCCCAGTGGCGTTGCCGCTCGGAAATCATACCTGTAAGGCGCTCAAGACCGGTTATAAGACCCGATCGCAGACATTCCGGCTCATCAGTCAGGACAACGTCACTCGCACCTTCGTGCAGACCAAGCAAGCGGCAGGTACCATGGGCGGCGGCATCGTGCGCACGCTGGAATAAGCTCCGGTAAGCGGTGGCAGCAACGTCGAATTCTCGAACGCGCGGAGGCCTTCACTCGTGGAAAAATACTTGGTATGACAAGAATCGAAACCCGAGGCGTGGGGGCCGGCTCCCGGGGGCCCGCTTTACGGCCTGGTGATGGCGCCTTCTGAAGCCGATGAGACGAGCGCGGCGTATTTGGCGAATACGCCTTGCGAAAACCTGGGGGCGGGCACGACGTGTTCTGCGACGCGTTGTGCCATTTGTTCCGGCGAAAGGTCGACCTCGAGCTTGCGCGCGTCGCAGTCAATGGTCACCAGGTCGCCGTCTCGCAGGGCGGCGATGGGGCCCCGAGCAGCCGCCTCGGGAGCGACATGTCCTACCATGAGACCGCGTGTTGCACCGCTGAAGCGCCCGTCGGTTATCAGGGCCACTTGATCGCCCAGCCCTTGGCCGACGATGGCTGCAGTTACCTGTAGCATCTCGCGCATGCCTGGACCGCCTCGTGGCCCCTCGTTACGAACCACCACCACTTCACCCGGCTGGATTCGCTTGGACTCGATGGCCTTGAACGCGTCCTCCTCGCATTCGAAAACCCGCGCCGGTCCTCGATGCAGAGCGCGTTCATGGCCGCTCAGCTTGACCACCGCGCCGTCGGGCGCGAGGTTGCCGCGCAAGATGGCAAGCCCCCCGCTCTTCTTGATGGGTTTAGCCAGGGAGACCATGACTTCTTGGCCGGGACGTTCCTCCGCCAGTTTCGCCTCCTCGCCGAGGGTGCGAAGACTCACGGTGGGAGAGGAGGCGTCGATCAGTCCACCGTCGACCAGGTTTTTGGCCAGCACACGACTGCCGCCCGCTGCATCCAGATCGACGGCGGTGAAACGTCCCCAGGGCTTGAGGTCCGCGAGAATGGGCGTGCGCCGGCTCACCAAGTCAAAGTCGTCGATGGAGAGCTCCACGCCCCGCTCACGCGCAAGCGCGAGGAAATGCAAAACCGCGTTGGTGGAGCCGCCGGTTGCCGCCACGGATGCAATGGCGTTGTCGAACGCGCGCCGGTCGAGCAGCGAGCTCGGGCGCACGCCGGAGTTGAGCAGCGCCATCACTTGACTGCCGGCTTCGCGCGCCACCGTCTCCTTGCGCCTATCCGTCGCGGGCACGCTTCCGCTACCCATCGGTGCGAGCCCGAAAAACTCCAGTGACAGCGCCATGGTGTTGGCGGTGAACTGTCCGCCGCAAGCTCCCGCGCCCGGGCAGGCTTCGTGGGTTATTTCGGCCAGCTCATCGCTCGACAGCTTGCCGCTGGAATGACGTCCAATCGCTTCGTACACGTCTTGAATTGTCACATCGACGCCGCGATGTTTACCGGGAGCGATGGATCCGCTGTAGAGAATCAGTGATGGAATATTCAATCGAATGAGCGCCATAGCTGCGGCGGGGATGGTCTTGTCGCAGCCCACGATGGCGACCATTGCGTCGAATAAACATCCGTGCCCCATGAGCTCGATGGAGTCTGCAATGAGCTCACGGCTCACCAGGGAAGCCTTCATGGCTTGCGTTCCCATGGCGACTCCATCGCTCACGCTGACCGTGTTGAACTCCATCGGAGTGCCTCCTGCTTGTCGAACTCCCTCCTTTACCAACTCCGCCAGCCGGCGATGGTTGAAATTGCAGGGCATGGTTTCCGTCCAAGAGGTCGCTATGCCAACCAATGGCTTGCCCAGGTCCTGGTCGTTGAAACCGATGGCGTGCAACATGGCGCGCGCGCCCGCCCGCGAGGGGCCGTCCAAGAGGCCCCGACTCCGCTCTCGCGGGTCAATGGTGGACTGACTCATTCGCATACTCCTGTGTAGAGGCCGCGATCCGGGGACGGGCCGCCGCAAGTTTGACACGGATTCATCGCACAGCTCGTGCGGTCACCGAAGGGCGATCTTCGCGCAGGCTTCTTCCTGCCGGTCGGCGGCTTTAGCGTCGCCAGCGCTCCGCCAGCAGCGGAAACAGGGTCTCGCCGATGGCGAACAGCTGGTCGCAATGAGCGGTCTTGTCCTGGCCGGCGTAGCCCTGGATGTGGAGCGATCCGTAATCGGCTCGCGATGTCATCCACATATCGCGCATGGGACCCTCGACCCGCACCTGGTTACGCCGCACTTCGGAAGAGTCGAGCAAGAAATTCGCGGTCTGCGTGGTGCTCGCGTAGTGCGCGGTGGGAATCGACGAGTGGGTGATGGCCATCAGCTTTTGGCCGGCTTTTGCGCGCTCGAGGAACATGGAAAACGGCGCCATCTGGAGGTCATTCACCTGCCGACCGGAACCCGTTCCGGTAAACCCTGCGTGTAAGCCATCCGCCAAAAGCACTGCATCGATCGCATCGCTGTTGGCTTCCCGTTCCAAAATGCGCCAGACAGCTCCGTAGCCCGCGCTCCAGCTGCTGACCGCAATGCGCCCGATTCGAGGGTTCTTTCCTGGACAGAGCCCTGTGACCACGCTGTTCACGCGTTTCAAGAAATCTTGGAAGGACCCCTTGGCTGCGAATGCATCCTCGTACGGTCCGGAGCCAATGCCGAGGTTTGTGATGACCAACACCGCATCCAGCTCGGCGCGCTCGAACGCCGGTTCTACAGCGGTGGGTGCGCCGTGGAAATGGATGAGCAGGTCGTAGGGACGCGACAAAGAACCGCAACCCGATGGGATGCTCACCACGCGACCACCTCGCGTCACCACACGCACCGGAACGACATGTTCAGCACCCGGCGCCTCCATCACGCGAGGATCCGTGGCAGTGGCGAGTGCACGAGCCACCACGGAGCTGATGGGCCGCTGTACCAACGTGGGCGCCGTCGCAGGAAAGAGCGCAGCTTCCAATCGCCCTAACAACGCGAAATAGCCGAACACCAACGCGGCGAGGATCTGCATCCGGAAGCCTTATAGAACGGCCTTTTTTTTCGGATGTCCAGTCAGAATCCCGGCTCAGAAGCTGCCTGTCACAAAAATGTAGCACCTTTCAGCACAATAAATCCGCCGGCAGCGGAAACGAGGCAGCGTGCCTCGTTTATTTGGGCTCTTTTTGCGGGCGCGTCATGGGACGAAACACGCCGTCTCCGTCGACGTCCACGAAAATAGGATTCGTAAATGCAAAGGGGGCGGCTTTGATTCGCGGCAGAACCGCTTCCAGTGAGCCTTTTCCTCGAACCACCACCACGATCCAACTGTCGGCGGTTAACCTCAGCCCGGTTTGCCAGCTCACCTGTACTCCTCCGCGGGAGGGACCTCCGCCTACCGTGGAAGCCGCGACTACGCCGTTCACGTAGGCCTCCACCCGATCCACGTGCATCCATTCGGGGGCGCGAACACTGGTAGTGAGCACCAGCCGACCGCCCTTTACCGTGATGAGCTCACCCGGTCCATGGCCGTTCACTGAAGTCTGTATGAACGGTCCGTTGCTCACCACGGCGGCTCCCTGCTTGAGCGCGCGCGCGATGGCATCTGCGTGCACTGCCGCCGGCTGGTCGTCGTCAACGCGGACATAAGTGCGGGGATAGCCAACCCATTGGTAAGCAAGGCGATGCGAATCCGAGTTGCCAACCGCAGTGTATCGATAACCCAAGTTTAGAAGCTGAAACCACTCTTTCAAATCCCGCTCTACCGCTTTGCTATCGTTCAGATCGAAGCCGTTGTACACCTCGAGGGTGTCGAAATCGAAGGAGAAGCCGTCGCTAGCGGCGATTCCGGTTTCCGGATCCAGCTCGATCCGATTGAAATAGCCGAGGCCGCGCATGCGCGGGTGGTTCACTTGAATCACCGCATTGGGAGCGCGCGAACGCACCATTGCAAAAATCTCGGATGGATCTGTGTCCAGATACCGCGGCACCGGCGCATGGGGCGGATATGGAAAGACGTTGAAATGACCCCAGCTGCGGGTGGTGATCTCGAGCCCGGTGGTGGCTACCAGCTCGCCCCGAGCGTGCAGCTCCTCGATGACGCGCCCGAGATCGGTGACGTGGTTGTGGTCGGATGGTGCGACGAACTCGACACCCTCGGCAATCAGTGCGATCACCCGATCTTTGAGCGGGACACTCGAATCCGGGCTCGGGCCTTGGTGCACGTGAAAGTCGCAAGCAACCCAGCCGGTGGTGTCCACGACCCGCTCGAGCTCAGCTCGAATCGATGTCTGGCCTCCCGCTTCGACCTCCACGTTCTGCGCGAAAATGGAATATTCGGGCCCGTGGGTGGCGATCACATTGTAAGCCCCGGGCGGCAGGTCCACGCGACCTTCGCCGGTCAAGGTGTAGGCCACGTCGCGAGATCCACGCGCACGTTCGGTGGGACCGAAGTCTGGATCCGGCGTCGGAGAAATGCCACGCACGATCCACCTACTGGCCAGCGGCTTACCCGAAGCGCTCACTGACGAGAAAAGCAGCGTCCCCGGCTGCGGCGGCACCAGCTTCCCGCGCAACATTCGCGCTCCCGGTTCCACACGAAGTCTCTGACGATCCCGTCCGCCGGTGGACCTGAGCACCAGATCGTAGTCCCCTGCCGGCAGTGCCAGCTGGTATCGGCCTTGGCGATCGGTTGCGACGCTGAGCGCCGTCTGCCCGTCGTGCTCTTCGGCCGCGACAGTGGCCCAGTCGGGCGCGGGCTGCAACACCCCTTCCACCCGCGCGAACGGCTTACCGGTCAGCGCCCAGGCGTGTTCTGCGACTCGGCCCAATCCCGCGTCTTCGACGGCAAGCACCCGGTGGTATAGGTGGCTTGCACCGGGTGCCAAGTCGGCGGCAGGGGAAAGAGCGCCTTGGGAAACCGGACCGATGCGGTCAAAGCGAAAAGTCACTTCCGCTGGAGCGTCCGTAAACACCAACGCGTACGATAGCTGAGGGCCGGAGCGCCCAATCCAAGGCACCTGAGCCGTCGTCGTCAGTTTTACAAAGCCCAGCCCAGGCGCAAAAGTCGGCTCTCCCGGCCATGCGACGCGGTCACCCAGCCTGACGCCACGCACCGCCACACGACCGGTGTTTTCCGCGCGCGTAACCAGGTCCACCAGCGGTTCCCCCTGTACCAGTTGGATATGCGTCTGAAGCGTAATGCTTCCATCTTCGGTCACTTGGTCGATGCGCAAGTGTGGGGCCGGCGCCGTGTCCACCGCGGTAATGCGGGTCACCTTGGTCCTGAGCGCATTTTTCCCGGCGTAGAGCACCGGACGAAAATCCACCAATTCATCCGCGTTGGGATCGCCCGCGCTTAAATCGATGATCGCGCCGTAGCGCGCCTGTCGTTCCGCGTCGCCAGCACTGGAACCAACCACCAGGCGTACCTTGTCGGATTTGTAGAGCCAGTCACCCACTTGCGCGTTCATCACACTTTCGCTTTCGGCCGGTAGCCGTGGCGACAGATCACCCGAGCCAACACGGCCGAGCCAGATCCCTGCGCGACGAATGGGCAGAACCGGCTCGAGACCCGTTGGGCGCGGGCTACTGCGCAAAACCCAGGTGCTGAGCCCCACTACTAGCGTCGTGGCGCCAAGTATAACCAGCCACTTGAACCGAGCTCGGATCACAGCGCAGCGCGCATTTAGAACACCACGATCCCCGCGCCCGCCAAAAGCGCCATGGCGGCCGTGATCACCACCAATACGAATAGTAGAGCCAAGATGATCATCCGCCGTCGCTCAGAACGTTCTAGGATTTTTACCGGATCGCCCAGGCGATCCAGAGCCAAAAGCTCCGCGTCGCTGGGACTGCTCGCCACCAGCGGGCGATCGGCCGGCTGGTCGCCTGACGACGGTGTGGAACGCAAGGCGCCAGCGCGGGAGGCTGAGCTCGGAGGCACTGACTGCGGACCCGAGCCACGCTCCAAATTCGGCACTGCCGATAGCTGTGAAATGTCCGACCAGCTGTCGACTTCGGGATTGCGAAACCAGGTGCGCGCGAGTGACGTTCCCGTAATGTCCACGCCAATGTCGCGCTGAACCAACCAATCAGCCAGCGCTTCACCCAGCTCGCGCATGCTGTGCCAGCGCTCCTCCGGAGATTTTCTCAGACCCTTGGACAAGATGCTCGAAAGCTCCGCCTGGTCAATCCCGTATTCCGCGATGGTCTGCGGCTCGTCCTCGATGATGGCGCGCAAGAGCGCGTTGTAGTTCGGCCCGTTGAATGGAACCGTCCCGGTAACCGCTTCGTACAGCACGACACAAAAGCTCCAAAGGTCGCTGGACGCGCCGACCTCACCGCCGCGCGCCTGCTCCGGCGACATGTAATCCGGTGTTCCGAGCACGGATCCCTCGACGGTGAGCTTTCTGGGTCGGTCAAGGATTCGTGCGATCCCGAAGTCGAGCAGCTTGGGCTGTATACCCACTTCGGGGTTTTTGGAGAGGAAGATATTTTCGGGCTTAACGTCACGGTGGACGATGCTCCTTTCGTGCGCGGTGGCCAGAGCGTGCGCCACAGGCAGGAGCAGCTGCACGGCCTGCACCGGCTCGATGCGCCCCTCACGGGTCAGTAAATCGCCGAGGTCCTCGCCTTCGAGAAGCTCCATGGCGAGGAATGGATCCCCGAACCGCGTGCGCCCGAAGTCGTGCACGCGCACGATGGCAGCGTGGCCCAGCCGCGCCGCCGATCGCGCTTCTTCGAGCAGGCGCTGGGCCAGCGACTCCGCATCATCGCTGTCTTCGAGGCCAATCAGCTTGATCCCCACCTCCACGTCGAGCACTCGGTTGTGGGCCACCCAGACCGTGCCCATCCCGCCCCGCTCCAGCAGCCGGACCAGCTCGTACCGGCCCGCGATCATCTCCCCCGGGGCGTACCGGGATATCGGGCCGGAGTCGGCGGGGTGGGAGTCGGCGGGCACCTCGCGGACCCCCGTCCCGTGCCGGCCGTGTCTACGTTCC
>DASXTY010000898.1:0-5241 GCA_036505155.1 Polyangiaceae bacterium
CGGTGTACTGGACAAAGACGACGTCTTTTACCGGCATTACGACGCCGGTCCCGCTCGGGGGAGCAGTGGGCGTGGCGGTAATGGTTTCCTGCGGAAAGACGATGGTGCCTCCGGAGACCACGGGCGTGCCGCCGCCACCTGCGTAGTAGCTTGGCGAGGAAGGCGCTGCAACGGTGCCGCCCGGCGCACCAGTGCTCTGCGCGGGGGTTGCAGCGGTAATGGTCTCCTGCGCAAAGACGATCGTGAGCGTGCGCACGAGAGTTGAGGGGCCGCGTCGCACGATGTTTGAGGGACGCAGCGCGTCGTGAGGTCAAGGCAGGGTGGCGCCGGTCAAAACGGCAGGCCGTCGGAATCGTGGCGGACGACGGCGTGGTAGTTGGCGAGCAAGAAACGGAGCTCGCGGAAGCGCTCGAGGAGCAGGAAGGCGAGCAGGACGTGCGGAGCGTGCTCGACGCGTCGAAGCTGGCTCGCCTCGATGCCGGGATATTCGAGACGGAGGGCTTCGGTGGCGACAAGGAGCGCCGAATCGATGAGGGCAAGGAGAGCAAGCTCAGGAGCATGGCGCAGATCCGAGCAATCGGGAAGCTCGAGTGCGGTCATGAGCCGGCGCGTTTCTGGTAAGCCAGGATACCGTGACGGATAGTGGTGTGGTCGCGATGAAACAGTCGGCCGATCTCGGGATAGCTGTAACAGCGGTGGGGGTGATTTCTGATTTGCCACCAGAGCTCTTGGCGGGCGCGGCCGAGATTCTGGCTGCGCCCTCGGCCACATAGCTCGTGCATCCCGACGCCACGGTGATCGCAGATCTGCCGGAGCAGGGGGATCAAGTTGTGCGCACGCAAGCGGGAGATGACGGCCGTGGCGAGCGGGAGGTGGATTGGCTGGGCGCCGGGAGCAGAGTCTTGGGGCTCGGTGCTGGTCATTTTCTGCGCCCCCCGTTAGCAGCCTTTTTCTGGGCAGGCTGAGCGAACGCCTCGAGGTAGAGTTTTTCGTCGAGCCGCGGTAGCTCGCGGTCAACGCCGAGCGCGAGCAGCTCGTCGGACAGATTCATTAAGACGCGGTAGTTACCGGCGGCATGGTCAGCGAGGGTAGCCTTGAGCTCGGTGGTCATCAGGGTCGAGTTACCGGCGGCCTCGAGCAGATGATCCAGGCAGGCCAGAAGCTCGTCGCGAGAAGCATAGTCGAGCGCGAGACGGCGGCGGATACGGCTGCCGAGTGGCAAAAGGTCGGTGGTGCGCAGCCGCTCGGCTAGCCGAGAGTCACCGGCCAGCACGACGCACAAGAGCTGCCGGGAATCGAGCTCCTTGCTGGAGAGCATGCGCAGCTCACCAAATACCTGGGTGAGGGTCTCTTGGGCCTCATCGATGATGAGGATCGGGCGAGTGAGCGTGGAGGTGATGTGGTCGGCCCAGCGACTGCGCAGCGACTTGAAACCGCACCAGCGGTTGTGGGCCTGCAGCGGCACGGCGAACAAGTCCGCCAGCTCGCGGTAGAAGTCCATGGTGCGCGACTGCGGGTGCTCGATGGTGCCGACCATCACGTCACGCACCGATTCCAGGCGCTTGGCGAGCAGGCGCAGAGCCACGCTCTTTCCGGTGCCGGGGTCGCCGGTGACCATCACATAGCCACCGTCAGTGATGCCGAGCTCGACGCGGCGCAGGAAGGCATCGACGGCGGGCGTGGTGAAGAGCGCCTCGACGGGCACGTCGGGGCGGAAGGGATGAAACTTCAAACCGTAGAGGGATTGCAACTTGGGATTCATGATTCGGTCTCCTGTGTTTGGGTTTTTGACGCGTGTGTGCCGCCAGGCTCGTCTTTGGGCAGGTAAGCGGGCGGAAGCCCGGTAGCGGCGTACTCGGCCATCAGCTGGCGCAAGAGCGGCGCGATGCCCGCGGGGTGTCGGCCGAAGTGGGGCTCTCCATGGTCAGTGGGCGTGTCTCGCGGCAGCGCGCGGCGCCTGCGGTCGGCGTTTTTCTCCTTGTCGAGCGGCAGCAGAGTCGAAAGGTGCGCTCCGGTACGTGGATCGACCAGATCGACGCTCGACAGATCCCAGCGTGAGACGCGCACGCTGCACCAGACCAGAGTGCGGTAGGCGGCGGGCAGCTCGTAGCGCACGCCCTCGACGGTGATGGTACCATCGCTCTTTCTCTGCTTACGCCGGACCTCCATGCGAAACGCGCGGCGCAGCGCATCGCTCGAGGGGCACGGGCGCACCACGCTCGGGCCGCTAAGACAGCGATCGAGCGGCGTCTGTCCCGTCTCGGAGTGAACGCGCCGGTGGTATTCTTGCTCGATCCAGGCCTGCGTCGCACGGTTGAGCAGCTCCAGGGTGAGCTCGGGCTCGCCTTCGAGCATGGCCATGAGGCGGCCTTCGACCTGGCCCCAGAACGCTTCCTGTTTGCCGTTTTGCTCGGGGCTTGCCGGCAGCGTGGTGTGTTGCAGGATGGACAGGCGCTCCAGGCCCTCTTGCGTTTCGGCCGCGAGCATTGCAGCGCCGTTGTCGCTGAGCACGGCGCGCGGCAATCCCCGTTTCTGAAATGCCTGGCACAAGCCGTGGACGAGCGACTCGGTGTCCTCTTCTCTGAGGTACCACTGAGCGTGGCAGCATAGCCGCGAGTGATCGTCGAGGATGCCGAGCAGCACGGGCCGTTTCCGCTCGCCTGTGGGCAAGAGCAGGCTGCGCTTGGCTTCATGGAAGTCGAAGTGCCAGAGCGCGTGCACGTGACACACCTCGAACGAGCGGCGCTCGCGGGGGACGAAGTCCGACTCGAGCTCGTGGCGGCGCGGTTTTCGGCGTTTGCCGAGCCCGTGCTGTTTCATGTACCGGCAGACGCTCGCGTAGCTCGGAAGCGGGCTCAGGGCGGGGTTTTCTCGGGCCACAACCAACAAGTTGTCGTGCACCAGCCGGGAGCTCCAGCGCGGGTGCTCGCGGCGTAAGCGCCGAACTTCCGTCGCCACCGCTTCAGACACGCTCGGGTGACTGCCGGCGTGTTTGGGCACCTTTCTCTCGAGTGCTCGGATCGGGTCCTGTGCCTTGTAAGCGGTGTAAAACCAGCGCTCGATGCTTTTGGGGCTGAACCGAATGACCTCACCGGTAGTCGGGTGGCGCCAGGGGCGACGGCCGAGCTCGGCGATGCGCCCAGCGAGCTCACCCGGCTCGGGCGGCGCGCCCAACAGCTGGCCGATGATCTGAAAACGCAGCTGTGCCCAACGCACGCGCGCTGGCGTGGTGCTTAAGTCGCTCATGATTTGCGCCGACGGCGAGCTTGAGTGGCTCGACCCGGGCGACTCGCACCTTACGCGACCCGGAAAATCCGCGGTAATGCCATCTTTTGCGTGAACCGAGCTACCCGAACGCCGCGCGCACGAAACGCGATCCGTCAAAAACCGACCCCGTTGTCACCGCAGCCAGAACCTGCGCCGCGACCCAAAGCACCTCGCTCGCTCGCGGCGCAGGCGAAAGTGAAGCCGCCAGCCGATCCAGCAATGACTTCGGCAGCTCTGCCTCGTTGGGTGGCGGGGGTACGAAGCGCCCGCGCAGCACGGTCCACACCCCCAGGGTCGGAAACACCCCCGTCCACCAGCTCCCCCACCGACGCAGTGTGCGAACAGCAACGCCGCTCACCGCCCGAGCCGCTCGCAAAGTCGGTTCCGTCAGCGCCCGCACGCTCGCCAACAACACCACCGCCTCCAGGTACACGCGACGGCCCAGAAACCGCAACGACGGGGGCAGCGCACGCTTGCGGCATCCCCGGCGCCCGCAACACAGCGAGTACCGCAGCCTGAATGCCTCTCCCGCTTCTGCCATCGCCGCTCCCCGCGGCTTGCGCTCGTAGTTGCCCCGGTGAAGCGGGCCCCCGCAGTGGCCGCAACGCCTCGCCGCTACCTGCTGCGCGATCCTCTCGTCAATCTTCGAAAGCTGCTCAAAAAAATCCTCTCCCAATCTATCTTCATGCCACATTGTAAAACCTCCGGTCCTTTCAACTCGGAGGCGAACCCCCTCGGAGAGCTTTTGCAAGCTTTCTGAGGGGGCTTCGTTTCTTTCCCTCAAAAATCTTGATCAGTTTTGGCCAATCACCCCTCCATCTTCATGCGGCTGCTCACCTGAAACGGTCGATTCCCTGGGCACCACTTCATTGGGCACGAGATACGCATCCGCCTCAAGCCGAGGCAGGCGGAAGCCCGGCTCGGCGACGAGCTCCTCGTCGGCGTCCATGACCAGCGAATATTCCGCGTCGTCTCGGGCAAGCTGGATGGCCTCGTTGCGGTTCTCCGCAAAGCCCCGCCACGGCCGCTCGTAGAGCGATCCGGGGATCTCGTGCAGGAGCTCGTGGATCCGGCGCTGCGTTCCGTTCGTAGATCCCGTGTCCACGATCACCCAGACGTCGATGAACGGGCGTACCGAGACTAGGCAGCGTTCGATAAACGCGCGTCTCGTTCTTGACGATCATGTTCAAGCAGATGCCAAAGCCGCGATGCATCTCTAAGGGCGCGAGAGAGAGCTCCAACCACTCCTGGACTCAGGGCTTGGAAGGAGCGACCTCGATATCCCCCAGTTCGGTGTGGCCGGGGCCGATATCGAAGGAGGAAGGCGCTTCTAGGTACCCCCCGTCATCGGCAACAAGCATCATGACCTTGGCCTTGCCACTCGCGATCTGCGGGAAATGAAAGGTACCCTGGGAGTCCGTGCGAGCGGTCCAAAAGAAGTTAAACCATTCCACGCCCAGGCTCAATTCCGCTCCAACGACGGGCAGACCCTCCGGTGTCACCAGCCTGCCGCTTGCGCTCACCCAAGGTTCGAGGTCGAAGTCCGCCGTTACAGTGCCGTTCGCGATCTCGACTTTCCGAGCCGCGAACCCAGGCTCCGCGCTAATGGCAACACGGTAACTGCCCGGTTCCAACACCTTGACCTGGTAGCTCCCGTCGGGTCTTGCGAATCGAATGCTCCTGGTTGCACCCGGGGTGCCCTGGCTGACGATGAGATCAGTACAGACGACGTAATCGGTAACCGGGCGGTTGTCCGAGCGAACATGGCCCACGAGGGCGACCCGCGCGGCAAGTCTCAACGTTACATTTGCGTCCGGCCGCACATTATCTTTTACGGCGCTCGACAATCCATCAGAATCCCGTACTCGCACCCGGTAGCTCACCGGCTGGAGATTTTTTATCGTGAAGGATCCCGCCTCATCTGTGAACACAGGCTCCCCTTTCTGTTCCCCCATGGGATCCCATTCGAGCTGT
>DASXTY010000899.1:0-9566 GCA_036505155.1 Polyangiaceae bacterium
TTCCAAGTTTCCGAGTCGTGGCCTGCGCGCGCCATCAAGTCGTAAAGCCGCGCCGCAAATTCATTGCGCTCCGGGCGTCGTTTGGAAAGTCGCTTGAGCTCGGCGAGCGCCGTGTCGAAGTCGCGCCGTTTGATCGCGAGCGCGATGACGACCTCATTGTCCGGATCCACTTTTTGGATCCGAGAAACTACGGCCTCTCGCTGCTTCAACTCGCCCCGGGCGTCGTAAAGCTCCGCCAGCGCTTGCAGCGTTTCCTCGTGCTCTGGGAAGCGCTTCCCCATCTGCTCGACCAGCTCGGCGTATTCCGCCGTCCAGTTCATTTGGTTATACAGACGCGCCAGCGCGGCTGCGATTGCGGACACTTCGGGAAACTCCTGGACCAGCGTCTTCAGAGGCTTGATGGCCTCAGTGGGTCCGCTGTGCTCGATGCGCCCAAGTGCCAGGTCCAGCCGGGGCTCCCACAACCTGGCATCTTTGGTGGCCGCCTTTTCCATCAGCGTCCTCGATCGATCAGCGGCCACAGTGGCGTTAAAAACCGGATCGGTTTTTACGAACTGCCCCGCTATGGCGAGCGACGGTCCGGTCGCCGAGCGCGGGTCGTTCACCAGCGGGCCGATGAGGAGCGAGGCGATGTCGCCCTCCCCGTCGACGCTGGCGAGATAGGCGGCCACCAGACGGGTGATGTCATCGGGCGGATCGCGGAGCCCATCTGGCGTCACGTATTCCGAGACCAAATTTGGGTCCGGCCCCAAGCGAGGAGGCACCAATGAATAGGGGCGTTGTGGGTCGGTGCTGCTCTCGAGGGTCGACGGCCGCCCGTCCGGATACAGCAGGCGGATCGCGGTATCCGATTTGATCAACCGGATCAAAATGCGATGACGTCCTTCGGAAAGCTCCACCGCGGCGCCGATCTTCTGGTCCGCGCCCCATATGCGTGGATCGCGATCCAAGACGTTCCGGTCATCCACCCACATCGCCAGCGTGCCCTGCGCTGTGATGATGAGATGGATCGGATTATTTACGTCGATGTACGTCTCGGCATAGAAGATGCCCGGACCAACTGGTTCATCCGCGCTCACCAGGCAGCCGTCGCGGTGTGTCAAAAGCACGCGCGGCGCCTCGCCCACGCCGGGTTCCGGTTTCCAGCGCACCGGCCATGGGCCCGGCTGCTCGGCGGCGAAGTGCCGCAGAGCATCGGCCGGAGTACTACGACCGAAAGGCCCGGCCAGCCGAAGATTTTTGACGCACCCATGCAGCTCGCGGGTTTGCTCCTCCAGATCCCGTCGAGCCTCCAAGTACCCTTGGTCGGCCGACCAATCGACGAGCTCGGCGCGAGCCCGCCACCCAATGTGCCGCGGATCGGAGATGGCGGCGTTGACGAAGGCTTTGTGTTCCTCCCAGAGTCGGGCGGCGTTGTACCGAAGCTCGATGGCGCGGTGGATGGAGAACCAGGCAAAGAGTGGAGCTCCTGGATCGGTGGACTTCCAAGCGGCCTCCGCCGCGCGAAGGTAGTGATGCGGAGCCAAGTCGAGCCGCCCGTGCAGCCCGTCGTCGAGCGCGCGGGCCAAATGCGTAAAAACGCCCGCTCCTCGGTGGGCATCCAATCGCTGCCGAGCTCGCCGCGCACCCTGAGCGGTACCGTCTAACGATATGAGCTCGGCGATGAGCCAACGCCCTAAGAGCTCGGAATCGGAGCTCTGCTCGGCGGCTTGGCGAAGCTCGAACACCGGCGAGCGTGCACTTTTCCCGTGTCCTGCGCACCCAAACCAGAGTCCGAGCACAGCGAAAAACTTCGCCAGTCGAAGGCGCCGCTGATAGAGCCTCATGGGGCGATCACCAGACGCTGATTGAACGCGCGATCGGCGTCGGAACAGAAAAGTCGCCAGGCAGCGTACTTTTCCAGAGGTATTTGCGACATCTTGAGCAGCAGCCGACTGTGCACCGTCACTTTGCCCGGTTGCTGTTCGAGCTCCACCGAGTAGCTCCCGAAGGGAGTGTCCGCACGCGTCGGCACCGGCGCTGAAACCACTCGAGAGCCCGGCGGCAGCTTGATGACGACCGTATCCTCGCTACCGTTGGCCCCGAGTATTCGGACCGGCTGTGTACGGCGCGAACGCGAAGCGTATTCCGGAGTGAGGCGCTGGGCGGGTGTCACCGCGATGCTCAGCTGGTTCCCCTCCGTGCGAGCGAAAGCGGGTGCAAACCCGGAGATGCTGATCTGCACGGGCTGCTCCATGTCCTCGAGGTTGTTGGTGACGACTCCCGTTGGCAGCGTGGCGATCTTGAACCCTGCGAACTCTCGCCCCAAGTCGGAGCTCACGCGGTCTCGCAATGTGGGTTTAGCGTGGTAGCGCCTGCGCCACTCCGAAGCGACGGTGCCCGTGGTGAGGTACCGGATTTCCAATTTGGCCTGCCCGTCCCGGCTCACGGTGGCTTCGAGCTCGCGTTTCACCGAATTCTGACTGGGATCGGAGCGCGGAAGCCGGACCAGCTCCGCATCCCCCTCATTGACCAGCAAGCCAAGGGCTTCCTCATCCAAGCGCGGAAGCTCGGTCGAACCGGTGTATTCGGCGGTCCCATCCAGATAGAGCTTTAGCGATGGGACGTAGACGATGGCGTGATCGAACGGCGCGAGGCTCGGAAGCTTGGAAGCAAAGGCGCCGCGCATCTGGCTTCGGACCAGCACCATGGTGGAAGCAATGCCCAGCTCCTTCAGCAGGGTCACGATCACGGTGGCCTTGTCTTTGCAGTCGCCCCAACCGCGCGCCACGGTCTGAACGCAGCGACGCGGGCGGTAGCCTTCGATGCCGAGCTCAATGGCCACGTAACGCGTGTTATTGACTACCCAGCCGTAGACCGCCTTGACCTTTTCCAAGTCGGTGGTTTTTCCCTTGACGATTTCACGCGCCAGACGGCGCGTCTCGTCGTCGAGGTCGAATTGATCGCGCACCTGGCCCCAATACCAACGCCCCAGATCCCTCCAGGTTTGATAGGTGGTCACGTGCACGAAGCCGAGCACCTCGGGCGGCGGCGGCATAGCGGGCTCCGGAGTGATGCCCGGGATTTGCGCCGCGAAAAAGCGGTAAATGCGCTGAGCTCCGCGCTCTTGCTCTTGGCGCTGTACTCCGGCGAGCGCCACGTCGAAGTACAGCTTGCGGCTTTTGGGGGCGATGAGCAGATATTCGGCGTTCATAACCGGCTCGGTCGAGCCGAGGTAGGTGATCTCGCCGAAGTAATCTCCAAAGATATTACGCGGAGCGGTGTCGTCGATCCGGTATCGGAGCTCCACCACGTCGCCCGGTTCCAGGCGCGGAAATTGAACGTAAAAGTTGCGCGCCGAGGTGTACATCGACATGGCCGGATCGTCCGCCGGCGCTTCGCCCCACTCGATGGCTTCGTCAACGGCGCCGGTGGAGCGATACACGCGCCCGCCGCGAAGCTGCACCGACTGTTTTCCGTCGTCATATAAAAAGCCGTATTGCCGGTCCGCGGCCGCGGCGGCATCGGTGAGCGGCTGAAACACGACCTGACGGAATTGGCTCGAGAGCCCATTTTCAAAAACCGTGCGGACCGTGAGATCGCGAAGCGTGCGACGGTTTTGTCCGGCCGACGGCGCGCGACGAAGCTTCAAAAATTGGGGAGCTTCCCAAGCATACGCTTCGTCCTGACGCGGAGCCGGGGGCTGGATGTGCTCCAAATATTCGCGCACCGCTCGCTCCTGCGGCCGGATGGTCAAGAGCTGCTTGAGAAGCGAAAGTTGCTGGTCGCGCCTTCCGAGCTCCCCATGCAGGTCAGCCAGCGCGCGCAGCGTTGGCACGTCTTCCGGTGCCAGCTTCAGCGCCTTTTCGAACATGGCGATGGCGCGCTCCGGTTGGCCAAGCTGTCGGTAAGCGGTGGCCGTCTGACTCATCACCGATTGGTTGTCGGGGTTGAACTCGATGAGCCGGCTCGCCCAGTGCTCGACGGCGGCCGGGTCGTGTCGTGAAGCGGCAAGCTGTAACATCTCAGTCAGAAACCCGCGGTCATCGAGGCGCAACGTCGAGTACCGACCCTGAACCTCGGCGGCTTCCATAGTGCGCCCCAGCGCGGCGAGCTGCGACGCGTAGAGGTTCTGGAAAGCGACACAGTTTGGATTGCGCTCCAAAGCCCTTTCCAAGGTAGCGAGCGCCGTGCGGGGCAGTCCCGCCTCGTTGTAAAGCATCACCCGGGCTTGGATGCCGGAGGCGTTGTCCGGGTCCAGCGCCAGTACCTGATCCACGTAGGGGAGCGCCTCTCGCCAATTCGGACCCGTTCGCGCGTGCTCCGCCCTCCCCAATAACAGCCCGATGTCTTGCTTGCCCGTCTGTTTTCTGAGCTTTTCCGCCTTTTCCAGCCACTCGGCAGCCTGGTTTCGGTCTTCGGCGAGCCTGCCGGCCAGGAGCAACCTCTCGAGCGTCGGCTCTTGCTCGGCTGCACGACTCGCCAGATCGCGCGCTTGGTGGCGCGCTGGGTCATCACCGTCGGTAATGGCGAGGTAATGCGCGTAGGCGAAGAGCTGAGCCGGAGTTGGGCTCCGCCCGGAACCGCCCCCTTCGGGGGGCTTGGGTTTGCCGCCGGGCTTCGTGTCGGCGGCTGAAGCGGGTCCCTTCACCCAGCTTTCGAAGATTTGCATTGGGCCCTGAACCCGCAGGGCCGGCAGTCGGTGTGCGGCTTTGCGTTCCTTCGGCCTCGCCTGTGACATGCCCGAAGGTGGAGCCGCTTCGGCAACAGCACCCTCGGATGAGTCTTTCAAGCGGGGGTCCGGGGCACCGTTCGGGTCGGCAAGCCGCACGGAAACCATTGGGGCGGTCTCTTCCCCGCAAAGCTTCACAGCAAGCTCGTTCTTTCCGGTTTCCAGCCACACTGCTACCGCGTAACGGTCCAGGTCGTGCCCCCGGTACGCCTTGTCTCCCAGGACTTCCTCGCCATTCCAGAACAGCTTGAACGCACCCCCAACACCGACCCAGAGGCTGATGGGGCGGCCCTGCTTGGCGGCCGGGTCCTCCAGGAAGGTCTTGGCGTATCCGCAGATATTCGCGGTCGGCCGAAACACGGAGCCCAGGTCGACCCACCCGAACGGAAAAGCGTCAGGAACAGAGCGCCAGCGAACGGCGCGCTCTTTTCCCGAATAGGCGCGACCGGGAACGGACGGCGTCCCCAGCTCGAGCTCCGGCTGGAACTTTTGGTCGAGCCCGCCTTTGCTTTCGTTATCGAAGGGACCGACCAGCTGCCAGCTCTGAACGAAGCCCAGCGCTCGAATCGCGTCGCGGGCGCTACGGACATCTCCGCGCCGTCCCCGCGAGTAAGCAGCCAGGGTGCCAGCGTACGCCCGCACCGGGGGAGAAAGCCTCGGGGACTCCGCCGCCGCGCGGAGCGCTTCCTCGACTTGCAACGGATTCGCACGATTCCAGGTGCTCATGACGACTCGGAGCGCCGCGTAGGCTTCAGGGCCTTTGGCTCCGTTCAGGGTTGCCACGGCCTGCGTCAGGTCCGGGTGAAACAGGGGACTCGCTTTGGCTCTGCCGCTACATAAGCTCAGCCCCAGGAGCGTGGTCAGGACCCAGGTCAGCCAGAGTGAGGATGAGTGGCCAAATGTAAGTAGAGCCTTCCGGGGCCTCCCGACTTCCCGAGAAGTCGGCCTGGACGGGGCCGGCAGGCTCGCCGGCGCCCGAAGCTTCGAGAGAAGGGTTGCTGGGCCGATTGGGCTCATATACAAGGGTTGGACCACTGTTTAGGTCGTTCCTCGCACACTGCGACTCGCCGGCATAGCGTGAGCTTCAGTATAGAGGTCGCTCGGCCGAGGAACGGACCTTCCCACAGTCCACTGAAAGGCAAAAGAACCAAAGCGGCGGCAAGCGAAAGGCAGCAGGGCTCGACTGGGTGACATCACGTTACCCGGTCCAACGGCAGACGGCCGCTCCCTTTTGGAACGGCCCAGCGGTCCTGAAGACCCCAGCCAAGCATAAAGCGGCTTTCGGAGGCTCGGATGGTGAATCCACAGATGGTGATGTACGAAGAGGAGTTCCACCAGATCCAGGCAGCCGTGGACCGCCTGGTCAGGGAAGCGAACGCCAGGGTCGTCTTCATCGTGGACAAGAATGGACAGCTCATCGCTGCCAGCGGTGAGGTCGCAGAAATTGATACCACTTCGTTGGCGTCCCTCACCGCGGGCAACATCGCCGCGACCGGAGGCATCGCCAAGCTCCTCAGAGAAAACGAGTTCGAGACCCAGTTCCACGAGGGCGAAAAGGCCAATATTCACATCAAGTTGGTCGGTAACCGTGTGATTTTGGTGGTGATTTTTGACGCAAAATCGAGTCTTGGGCTAGTGCGTCTCAGAGTGCGCAAAGCGAGCGAGGAGCTCAACAAAATCTTCGAAGCGCTGCTCAGCAAGGTCCAGGAGCCCGGAGCGGAATCTCCCTTCGCCGAGATCACGGACGAGGATATAGACAACTTGTTTAACGATTAGGTGCGTCCGGGCGATGAGCTTCATCAATTACATGGCCCGGGAGATAAACTGCAAAATCGTTTATTACGGGCCCGGCTTGTGCGGCAAGACCACCAACCTGCAATACATTTACGAGCGAACCAACCCCGAGGCCAAAGGCAAGATGATCAGCCTGGCTACGGAAACCGAGCGGACGCTGTTTTTCGACTTTCTGCCGCTTTCATTGGGTGAGATCCGCGGCTTCAAGACGCGCTTTCACCTGTACACGGTGCCGGGTCAGGTTTTCTACGACGCCAGCCGCAAGCTGATTCTCAAGGGGGTGGACGGAGTGATTTTCGTCGCCGATTCCCAGATCGAGCGCCTGGAGGCGAATCAGGAAAGCGTGGATAACCTTCAGACCAACCTGACGGAGCAGGGCTACTCCCTGGAAAAGATTCCCTACGTCATTCAGTACAACAAGCGGGACTTGCCCAATGTGGTCCCGGTCGAGGAGCTCCGGGACCTGCTGAACCCCATGAACGCTCCCGATTTCAACGCCAATGCCCGGGCCGGCGTGGGCGTGTTCGATACCCTCAAAGCCGTGAGCAAGCTCGTGCTCACCGAGCTCCGGCGCGGTGCCGCGTAAGACCGAGTCAAAGACGCTCGAGCGGCTTGCGCTCGGTTACCTCGACCGTTTCGATTCGTCGGTCGAAAATTTGCGCCGCGTGCTGGTTCGCCATGTAAACCGCGCTCGCGAACGGGGTGAGGCGGCAGACGGCGCGGAGCAAGCCATCGAGAGCCTGCTTTCGCGCTACCAAGAAAACGGGCTTCTGGACGATGCGCGTTGCGCGGCGAATTGGACGACGAACCTTCGCGCTCGGGGCAACTCGGCGGCTCTCATTGCTCAAAAGCTCCAGCGAAAGGGGTTTTCGCCCGAGGTCATCCAAGCTGCGCTGCTCGGCGGAGAGCACAGTGAGCTCGACGCAGCGCGCGCCTTGGTGCGGCGGCGTAGACTTGGGTGTTATCGACCCGCTGAAGAGCGCGCGCGGCATCGAGAAAAAGATTTGACGGTGCTGGCTCGCGCCGGCTTCGAGCTCGATACGGCCACAGCGGCACTGGGGCTCGAATGAGATTCGCGCGCGAAAGAATAACGGAACCATTTGAAGCGTGGAAACGTGGTAGATGCGTCTTGAATGGTAGCTGCCCCGCCGCTGCGTTACACGCACCAGCAGTACGTAGCGTTCGAGCGCTCGAGCGTCGTGAAGCACGAATTCGTCAGAGGTTTGATCCTGGCCATGGCGGGCGGCAAACCGGAACATGGTGCCCGCGCAGTTCGAGTGACTGCCTCGCTCGCCCAGCAGCTTGTTGGTAAGCGCTGCACGGTTTTCGACTCGGATGTTCGCGTGCGGATACCCGCCGCCGAGATGACCGCGTATCCCGACGCTTCGGTCGTCTGCGGGCGTCTCGAGACGGATACCGATGATCCGGACGCCATCCTGAACCCCGTGGTGCTGGTGGAAGTCCTGAGCCCGAGCACGGAGGAGTATGACCGTTCCGACAAGCTCGAGGCTTACCAGCGGATAACGTCTGTGCGCGAGATCGTTCATGTTGCGCACGATGAACAACGCGTGGACGTTTACCGTCGACACGGCGAGGGCTGGTCGCTCGAGTCCTACCGTTCCGGGCAGGCGGCGCCGCTCGAATCTATTGCGTACTCGCTCGAGGTCGACGACGTATACCGCTATCCGCTTGGTGCGGATCGGTAGGGGTTGTCCACCTGCACAACCAGCGCTACGGCGGCCCCAGACTTGAGACCCACGCGTCGACGGGAATCGGTGAGTCCCATAGCGCCGCATCCACTTTTTCTCCGTCGCGCTTCACGGTGAGCCCGCTCGTGCTGCGCACGGCGTCGGGAACCGTGATTTTGAGACGCGCCAGCTTTGGCTCGAGCGCGGCGGCGCGCTGGGTTGCAGCCGAAGCGCGCTTCGTGTCACCGGCGTTTCTTGCCAGCGCAGCTGCCTCGCGGAAGCTCACCCACGCGCTCGCGGTACGGCCCAGCTTTTCCCAACAATCCGCCTCGTTGAGCAAGGTACCCGGTGCCGGGTCCAGACGCTGACTGGCTTCGAACTTTCGGCACGCCGGCTCGAGCTTGCCTTCCTGCATGAGCTTTCGCCCTTCGTCGAACAAGGCCTCTGCAGCAGCCTTGTCGCCTGCGCTCTGCGCTTGGGCCGGCGTTGACAGCGCCATTCCAAAGACAGCCGCCAGCACCGAAACCGCAAGCGCCGCGCGGGGGCACTGGGATTTAGCGCCGCGAGCCATAAAGATCGTCGTTAGCAGCATTCGAGTTCGCCTTCGGCTTTGGGGCGCGCGCTTTCGCCTTCGGCGTTACGGTCTTCGGCGCTTCCGACGCCACTGAGCCGGATGGCGCAGCCGAAACGGATGGCGCGGCCGGCGCGGGCGCGGGCATTGGGGCGATTTGCGGCTCGGTTGGCTTTGCTTTGACAAGAGACTGGGGCGCGGTGACCAAAGGGGGCGCAGCCGGCTGCGCACCAGGGGCATTTTCCGCTGTTGTGGGCGCATGGTTGGGAGCCCGTCGCATTGCGATCATCACAATTCCAGTCAAGAGCAGCGCAAACACTGCCGCTCCGCCAAAAACCCATGGCACCAGGGCGCGCTTCTTCTTCTCGGCTGTCGTTTCATGTCCGAACGCAGTTTGTGCGCTCGCTGGCTGACTGGCGGCGGGTAGAGACGGGGCGATGCCGCCCAGCATGCTGGCCGTCAGCACGGTCGAAATACGCTCCACCGAAATATAGGCGCGCTGCCCTCCAAAAGGAGCTAGGGCCTCGGCCAGTGCAGCCACGTGCGGAAAGCGTTTGTCAGGGTCCTTTTCCAAACAACGGGCCACAACGGCCTCGAATTGCGCAGGCAGGTCGGGGCGCACTTGGCGAACCAGCCGCGGGGGCTCGGCAAGAACTCTCGCGCAGAGCTCCGGCATGCTCTCGCCTTCGAACGGTACTTGCCCCGTGACGAGTTCTTGCAAAATCACGCCGATGGCCCAGATGTCCGATCGCGCGTCCGCATCTCTCGATGAACGCATCTGCTCCGGAGACATGTAGAGCGG
>DASXTY010000900.1:0-5396 GCA_036505155.1 Polyangiaceae bacterium
CTCCACCGTCGACAAGAGCACGGGTCAGCCGCTGTCGCCCTTCTACCCGCCCAACCCGGTTTTGCTCCGGCGAGTGCGCGAGCTCTGGCAGAACGAAGCCGGTCTCATCGGTGACGAAGCGGCGCGCCGCATGCCGCTACCCGACTTGCCAACCTGGCAGAAGACCCATCGCTTCGAACCAAAGGCGGTCTCCGTGCCGAGCGTGATCCCGCAAGCGTACTTGAGTTACGAGATGGCCCGGAGCGCTTGTGAAAATGCGGGCAAACGCTTGTGTTCCAAACCGGAGTGGTTGCGCGCCTGTAAAGGCGAGAGCCAAAATCGGTTTCCCTACGGTGAGAATTTCATTCGTAGTCGTTGTAACATTCACCGGCTCCACCACCCCGCGTTCGTGTTGCACGGCGACTCATCAGTCGGGCACACCGATCCGAGGTTGAACTTAATTGTCGAGGCTCCAGGGGATCCCTTGTTGCGTCTCACAGGAGCGACCCCAGGATGTGCGAGCACCTGGCATGGCGATGCTATCTTCGACATGGTCGGAAACCTGGACGAGTGGGTCGACGACCAGAGGGGAGTCTTCGTGGGTGGGTTTTACGCGCGCGCCACCACGCAGGGTTGCCTGGCGGAGATAAGCTCGCACGCTGAAATCTATTACGACTATTCCACCGGCACTCGCTGCTGTAAGACGCTGGCCCCCGACTCCGGTGCCCGGTAGCCCGCCTATCGGCGTTGCCGCCGGCGATACCGGCAGCGAAACAGTGGAGCCGAGGGGGATCGAACCCCTGACCTCCGCATTGCGAACGCGGCGCTCTCCCAGCTGAGCTACGGCCCCGACCGGGGGCAGCGAGGGTAGCTCGTGGACGAAGGCTGTCAACACGCCTCTTGGAACCCGCCTCCACGAGGGGACCCCGCTTTCTTCCGGTTTCCGACGGTTCGGTTCAGGCGGAGTCGGTAATCCCGACGCCTTCGGCATTGACCCCCAAGACCAGGTGATTATCTTGCGGAACTGAGCTGGTGGCCGGCTCCTGAGCAGCTGGCTTCGCCAGTGGCTCGGCTCCGCGAAAGAGTCGCTCCACTCCGACGACTCCCCGAGCCAGCCGCGTGAACTAGGAGAAGCAACGAATATGGGCAAGATCATCGGAATAGACCTGGGCACCACCAACAGCGTGGTTGCAGTGATGGATGGCAAGGAGCCAAAAGTCATCGTGAACGAGGAAGGGTCACGATTGACACCCTCAGTCGTAGCCTGGGACGACAAGAGCGAAATCCTGGTGGGCACGATTGCCAAGCGCCAGGCGGTTACCAATCCTGAAAATACCGTCTATTCGGTCAAGCGCTTCATTGGGCGCCGGCTCGAAGAGGTGACGCAGGAATCCGCCCGAGTCCCTTTTAAAGTGATCAAAGGCAAGAACGGAGACGCTTGGATTGAAATCCGCGGGAAATCGATGGCTCCCCCGGAAGTGAGCGCCAAGGTGCTCCAGAAGCTGCGCAAGGCGGCGGAGGATTATCTGGGTGAGAAGGTTACCGAGGCGGTGATCACGGTGCCCGCATATTTCAACGACTCGCAGCGTCAGGCCACCAAAGACGCGGGGCGCATTGCGGGTCTAGATGTCAAGCGCATCATCAACGAGCCCACGGCCGCAGCGCTGGCCTACGGGCTGGATAAGAAAAACAACGAAGTTATTGCGGTTTACGACTTCGGCGGGGGAACCTTTGACATTTCGATCCTGGAGGTGGGCGACAACGTGGTTCAAGTGATGGCCACCAACGGCGATACCCACCTCGGCGGCGATGACATCGACGGCGAAATCATGAAATGGCTCATGGCCGAGTTCCGTCGCGACACCGGGCTGGACGTTTCCAACGACAAGATGGTGATTCAGCGCCTGAAAGATGCGGCAGAACAAGCGAAGATCGAGCTTTCCACCAAGATGGAGACCACCATCAATCTTCCGTTTTTGACCGCGGACGCTAGCGGGCCGAAGCACCTGCAGAAGCAACTGACGCGCGCCAAGCTGGAACAGATGATAAAGCCGCTTATCGACCGGACCATGGAGCCGTTGAAGAAGGCCTTGGCGGATGCCAAGAAGAGCCCCAGCGATATCGACGAGGTGGTGCTGGTGGGTGGGTCCATTCGCATCCCAATGGTTCAGGAAACGGTCTCGCGGTTCTTCAACAAAGAGCCCCACAAGGGCGTCAATCCGGACGAGGTGGTGGCGGTCGGCGCTGCAGTTCAAGGCGGCGTGTTGTCGGGAGACGTACACAACGTCGTGCTCTTGGACGTGACCCCGCTGTCGCTCGGGGTCGAAACGCTGGGCGGCGTGATGACGGTGATGATTTCCCGGAACACCACCATCCCCACCCAGAAAAAGGAGATTTATTCAACTGCCAGTGATAGCCAGACCTCGGTCGAAATCCACGTCTTGCAGGGTGAGCGCGCCGAAGCGCGGTACAATCGCACGCTCGGCAAGTTCCACCTCGAGGGGCTTCCTCCGGCTCCCCGCGGAATACCCAAGATCGAGGTCACCTTCGACATCGACGCCAACGGGATTCTGTCGGTCACCGCCAAAGACATGGCTACCGGCAAAGATCAGCGGATCACCATCACCGCATCCAGCGGCCTAAACGAGAAAGACATCGAGCGCATGGTGACCGACGCCGCCGAGCACGAGGAAGAGGACAAGCGCCGGCGGGAGGAAGTGGAGCGTCGCAACAAGCTCGACAACCTCTGCTACACGCTGGAAAAGCAGCTCTCGGAAAACAAGGAAAAGCTCCAGGGCGCAGACGTTTCCAGCCTGGAGCGGCTGATCAAAGACGGCCGTGAGGCTATCGAGAAGCAAGATGACTCCAGGGTAAAGGACGTCCTCGAAAAGCTCGAAAAGGAAGCGCATCGAATGGCGCAAAAGCTGTACGAAAACGCGGGCGCCTCGGAAGCTGCGCCTCCGGGGGGCAACGGAGCTCCGGGTGGAGAGCGGCCGGAGTCGTCCGGGGAAGGAAAGCACAAGGGCGACGTGATTGACGCGGAGTTCGAGGAGACGAACTAGGCGGCCGAGGAGCGGCCGGGGGGGACGCTCCGCGAATTTTGCTAGTGTGCTGACCATTATTGATGCGATCTACGGACTCAGCACACTAGTGCGGGCACACTCGCGCCATGAGCACCGCTGACGTCATCATCGTTGGCGGAGGGCCGGCAGGGCTCTCCACGGCGCTGTTTCTTGTGGACAAAGCACCTCGGTTGCGGGAGCGGATCCTGGTTCTCGAAAAGGACCGGTATCCGCGAGACAAGGTGTGTGCCGGGGCTGTCGGGGGGCGCGCCGATTTGCTGCTGGCGCAAGTTGGCGTTTGTGTCGAGGTGCCTTCCACACCGATTAATGGCGTTGCGTTTCGGGCCATGGGCAGGACCACCATCGTACGGGAGGGGTCGGTGGGAAGGGTCGTGCGGCGCTCCGAGTTCGATCACGCTTTGGCTCGGGTTGCTGCGGCTCGCGGCATTCGAATCGTCGAAGGGTGTCGCGCTTCAGGAGTCGCGGTAACCGATAGCGGCGTGCGGGTCGACTCGGACCTGGGGAGTTTCTTCGGTCAGGCGGTGGTCGGCGCTGACGGTGTCTCGAGCGTGGTGCGCCGCACGCTTCACTTTGCGCCGTTCCGCTATCGTGCAGAAGCGTTGGAGGTGGATACCGACCCGGTCGCGGGCGATTTGCCGCGCGATCTCTTGGCCTTCGATCTCTCCAATCGAAGCTTGCCCGGTTATTACTGGGATTTTCCGACGCTGCTCGGAGGCAAATCCATGTGGTGCCGGGGCGTCTATCTGTTGAAGCGTGACCGCTTCCGGCGCGTGGAAATACAAGAGGTGCTGGAAGCCGAGCTCAATGCTCGCGGCTTGAGGCTCAGCGGTCACCATAAGAAGCGGTTTGCCGAACGCGGCTTCGACCCGGGAGCGACGCTCTCCAAGCCGCGCGCCTTGCTGGTCGGCGAATCGGCGGGAATCGACCCGGTAACCGGAGAGGGCATCGCCCAGGCGGTTCAATACGGTCGAGCTGCGGGCTGGTACCTGGCGCGGAAGCTCGCCGAAAACGATCTTGCCTTCGCCGACTGGAGCTCCGAGGTAAATCGCTCCATCATCGGTCGCGACCTATTGGTGCGTTCGCTAGGTGTAAAGCTCTTTTACGGACCGCCCCGCTCGGGAGTCGAGCACTTTCTGCACCAGACGCCGGAATTTGTCCGTCTCGGCCTACAGCATTTCGGCGGAAAACGCTGGTCACGCGCAGTGCTGGCGCGCGCCGCGTGGGGGGCGATGGGACACACCATCAGCTGGCTTGCGGGCCGAACGCCGTCTTGAAAGGACGGGCTTCCCGGTCCCGGGTTTGCCTGTGCGACTAACGCGGATAAAGTGCCAACCAATGCACCGAGCGCTTCAATGGGCATTCAGCGCGGTCGCTTGTGGAGCGCTTTCCTGCGGCGGTGCGAGCGCCACCAAAACCGCGGCGGGCAACCCAAAGGTGACCCGGCCAGAACCGGAGGTCTTTGACACCGCGCCGGTGCCGGCGCCCCGCGGCTTGTTCGCCGTCGTGCGGGTGCAAAACCCGGGCAAGCTGGCTGACACCGTGGTGGATTGGCTGAAGCTCCCCCTGGATTGGCGGGGATTCCTCAGGCGTGAAGGTCTGGACGTAGACAAGGTACTGATGCCGCAAGCGCCCATGGATTTCATGGCGGCCTTCGGTTCCGAGGGAAGGGATTCCGAGGAGCCGCTGTGGAGTGTGTCGGTGGGCGTCTTTTCTCTCGAGGCAGCGCTGGATTTCGCGCGGCAAAACGGACACCCAGTGCAGCGCTTAATGCCCGGGGTCTACCAATTCTTGCAGACCGAAGAGGCTTATTGCGCAGTCGCAGCGGCGCGCGGAGCCGCGCCCGCGCGAGTGGTGTGCTCCGATCGCCGCCAGGACGTGGAGGCGTTACTACCATATGCAACGCGCGGGTTGCCCGACCAGTCGTTTGGTGACGCCGCGTTGCACGCAGAGCTCCTCGTTTCAGCGGTCCGCGAGCACTACGCCGCGCATCTGCGTCAGTTCCGTCCGTTTGCTCAGGGGCTAGTGCGCGAGCTCGCCATCGACAACCCCCGTTTTGACAAGGCGTTGGAGCAAGCTCTGTACGCCCTTTCCGACGAGGCTCAGGTCTTGGCGCAGGACCTCGACCGCGTCGCCTTCGACCTCACCATTTCGCCCGGAGCTCAGGCTGTCGAGCTCGAGTTTGGCACCAGGTTTATCGGCTCCAAGTCGTGGACCGCGCAGGCTCTATCCGATTGGTCCGCCCGAGCTATCACCGCGCCCGAGCTCTTTTGGCGGCTGCCGGCGGACTCGGCAGGGGCGTATTTTACTGCGTCGAACGTGGCGCGCCGTGTGGAG
>DASXTY010000901.1:0-2193 GCA_036505155.1 Polyangiaceae bacterium
ACGGGGGCAGGGAATTCGACCCCCGGTCATGCGATCGGCGGTGGGCCAAAGCGCCAAAAACGCGAGCAGGCTCGGGACCAAAACCAAACCCAGGCGAAGCCTCCAGCCGGCGTCGGCAACCTCCAAGGCAAAGACCCCTGCCCAGAGCCCCAAAAGCGCGAGTCCCACCATGGGCCAGAAAGCATCCGAATACGCTGCGACTCCTGCTCCTGCCGCACAAGCCGCTGCAAACCAGAGCGCGATCCGCTTCGAGCGCTTGAGCAGCCCAAGCAGCGCCAACAGGGCGAAGAGCCCCACGAATACGTAACTGAGAATCGTGTCAACCACGGGTGCTTCGCGTCGGGCGCGACGCGCCCATGATCACTTCTTTTCGACCGCGGCCGCGGTCTCCGGGTTGTCTTTGCCGAGCAGACCGGACTTCACGATGTCGACCTTCACCCCCGGCGCGATCTCGATCTTGGCGTAACGGTCGCCCACTTCGACGAGCTTGCCCACTAACCCGCTTTGCGTCAGCACCCGGTCGCCCTTTTTTAGAGCAGCCACCGCCGCCTGCTGCTTCTTTTGTTGCGAGCGGGATGAAAAGAGCATCACCAAAAGCAGCGGAACCAACAAAAGCAGCGGGAGCCACGACAAGCCGGCGCCGGGCTCGGCCGCGGGGCGGCTCGGCGGGGGCGCCTGACTGACGTGCGGCTCCGCGGTGGCAGGCGCCGTCTCCGGGCGACCAGGCGCCGGGGGAACGTTTTGCTGCAGAGCTAGAGCCGCCGAACCCAATCTGTCCTCGTCAAGCGGTGAACCGGGAGTGCCGCTCGAAATGAATTTCCGGCGGCGTATACCGAGAATCGGTGCTCGAGGCAAGCCGAGACGCCGCAATTTCACCGGCGACCCCGACCGATTGGGCGCCTTGACAGCAGGAAACCCGGGATGTACTGAATAAGTCTCTGCTGGTCCGACGCAAAAATCCCGGACTCGGGTCCGCCCTTCCCCAGGCGCGTAGCTCAGTGGGAGAGCACTACCTTGACACGGTAGGGGTCGGCAGTTCAATCCTGCCCGCGCCTACCGCGAGGACTTGCTTGGTCACTCACCCATGGGGAAAGCTCCGAGCCACGCCGGCGCTTAGGTCGTGATTTCGCGAAGGATGACGAACGCGACCCAGTCCAGTTGGGTGGCTGGCTCCGGAACAGGCCATCTTTGGCAACGTGAGTGGACGGAAGCGTGAGCCGTCGACGTGCCGCGATCCGTGGCGAGGTGCGCGCTTTGATGCGCTCAGGGGACCGCGATCCAGATCATTTTTCCGCGCAACACATCCAGAGAACGTTTAGCTAAAAAGGAGAAAACAAAACCACACATGACAATGGGACGACAGTTTGGTCGCGACACGCGAGGCCCTCAAATCCGTGTCAATCACCGCATTCGGGTTCCGGAGGTTCGGGTGGTTGCCGAAGATGGTTCGAACCTGGGCGTGCTGGCCACCGACGAAGCGCTTCGCCGCGCCAAGTCGGTCGGGCTCGATCTGGTCGAAGTCAACCCCAAGGGAACTCCCCCGGTCTGCAAGATCCTGGACTACGGTCGCTACAAGTACGAGGAGAAAAAGCGGCAGCGGGATGCCAAACGCAAGCAGACCGTCGTAGAAATCAAAGAAGTCAAGCTCCGCCCCAAGACGGATGACCACGATCTGAACGTGAAGGTGCGCGCGTCGCGAAAGTTTCTTGAATCCGGAAACAAGGTGAAGGTGACCTGCCGCTTTCGGGGCCGCGAAATCACGCACCCCGAGCGAGCACAGGTGCAGCTCGAGTTTTTCGTTGCCAACCTGGGCGACATCGCCAACGTCGAACAATCGCCGACCATGGAGGGCAAAACCATGGGCTTGCTTTTGGGCCCCAAGCCTCAGCTCTTGCAGCGGCTGGCCACCGATCGATCGATACGAGAGCGCGAAAAGCCGAAAGAAAAAGCGCCCGAATCGAACCATGAACCGGAGCCGTAGAGCCTCGCATGGGTGATGTTGCAGAAATCGTCACCCCACGCGCCCCCGGGTCCGGTGGGACCCTCACCGGTCCAGAGCGTGCTCCTGGTAAAGCGCTTTGAGCGGACAACTCCCGGGCTCCGCTTCGCTGCCACCTCTCTTCCCGGCCACTTGCTCCATTTAGTGGAGACCGGTCATGTGCGGCAGGAGTGCAACGGCCGGCAGTACGAGCT
>DASXTY010000902.1:0-6663 GCA_036505155.1 Polyangiaceae bacterium
CGATTTCTTCCACCTGTTCTTCGGTAAAAGCTTCCAGTATGTCCTCACGCAAGGACTCGGTGTCGTCCTCCTCTATCGCTTCCTGCGCGGAAAGGCGTATTTGTCGAACCGCACGTCGGTCGAGGTAAATTTCCATCTAACGGTGCTTCCTCAAGCTGTCCTGGCCATTAACCAAGCCTTGCGCCACAGTCAAGGTCGCTCGACACGAGCTAGAACCGGCTGGTTCGTCGCCGTTATAGCGGTGATGGTAGCGCGGCCGTTGAGCGCCGCCGAGCCGCCGGCCCGGCCGCCTCCGATCAACGTCGAAGACGAAGAGTTCCGCTACGGGGTGTCGGTGGTGTTCGAGACCGTTCCCTCCGCTGGAGACGTCTGCCCGGCGCGCGCGGCTGCGCCCTGTATCTTGGGCGGCGGCGGAGGGGTCGCGGTGTGGATCGGGTATCGTTCCCGAAGTCCCTGGTTCATTGGTGGCGCTTATGAGTTTTCCCGCCAGGATTCCTCCAACTTGTTGCGGCTTCCCATCTTGCAGCAATTGCGCGCCGATGCCCGTTATTATTTCGACCAAGGCAACCGACTCACCTTCTACCTGACGGGTTCGGCGGGAGCCGCTGCCTACGGCAGTGAATGGGGCATTGATACCGGAGGCGTGGTTGCGGGCTTGGGCGCTGGCCTTGAGTTCGAGGCCGGGGGCCTCGCAGTCCTCGGGCTGGCCGTTCTCTATCGGCCGCTGCTACTGCGGCGCTGGACCGACGGTGCGGGGCAGTTGCGGGCGGACCGTTATTTAGGCTTCGGTATCGCCCACTTGGTTGCCCTGGAGCTAATCTTCGAGGTGCGCGACCCGGTGACCCGCTGGTAGAACCGGTCGAGACGCCCGATTCAACTGCGCACTTGACGGAAAGCTGCGCGCGCGGTCCCCTGTTAGGGTGAAGTGCAGTCGCTGCGGACGCGAAAACCCCGACCATCTGCGTTTCTGCCAGGATTGCGGAAATCGGCTGGGCGTGCCCTCGGCGCAGCCGGCACCGACGCCCGCACCCGTAGCGCGTCCGTCCGACCCGCGCGCAGCGATGAGCCGTCCACCAGCGCCTGAATTCGATCTGTCGCCCCGTCCGATGGAGGATGGCTTAGCGTGCGCCCGTTGCGGGGCGCAGAATCCGGTGGGCAGTCGCTTTTGTGCGGCGTGTGGCGCACCGCTGAACGCTGCGCCATTGCACCACGCGCAGAGCACCCCGCAGCCCGCAAGAGCGGCGCCAGAACCCACCCGCGTCGCATCACAGCCGGCGCCGCAGCCGCGCCCGGTGGTCGCCGCTCCCGTGATGGGAGTCACCGCTTTGGTGTCCCAGCAAAGGATCGTTTGCAGCCGCTGCCGCGGCGCGAACACTCCCCAGATGGCCTATTGCCAGTTCTGCGGCGCGCGGCTGGTGCAGCCAGGTGAGGCCCCGGAAACCAACCGCGGGATCAGCGGCGCCCCGCCACCGGTCGCGCCGGTCGCAGCACAACCCAACCTCTACGCGCCCACCCCGAGCCCTGCCGCCACCGCGGCGCTGTATACGGAAGCTCCCCCGAGGGCCCGACTGGTAGTTATTGCGCAGGACGGAACCCCCGGCCGGCACTATGCGCTGTCGGCCGAGGGCGCGGATATCGGACGGGTCGAGGGAAGCATTCTTTTGCCGAGCGACCCCTACATTTCCCCACGTCACGCGCGTTTGAGCTGGAAAAATAACCGGTTTTTCCTGCAGGATTTGGGGTCCCTGAACGGCGTCTACGTTCGCATCCGGGAGCAGCGCCGGCTGGAAAACGCCGACTTGGTATTAGTCGGCCTCGAAGTGTTAAGGTTTGAAATCGTGAGCGACGCGGAAAAGGTTCTCGCCCCGGCGGCGGATCACGGAACGCACTTCTTCGGATCACCGGCCTTTCCGCGATACGCGCGGCTTTGTCAACGCACCGTGGAAGGAGCGACGCGCGACACGTTTTACCTGTCGCGACCCGAAACCATCATCGGCAGAGAGTCAGGCGACATCGTCTTTACCAGCGATCCTTACATGAGCCGACGGCATGCCGCTCTGACTCGCGACGACCGCGACAAGAGTTTCGTGTTGCGGGACCTCGGCTCTTCCAATGGCACTTACCTCGCTATCCGGGGCGAGGAAGAACTCCACCATCAAGATCACATGCGCATCGGCCAGCATTTGTTCCGGCTGGAGATCGACTCCAATGGGCGGAGCTGACGTCAGCCAGGTTGATTCCACGCTTTCGAGCGCCAGCGCTCCGAAGCCGATCCGCTTGCGGGTTTTCGGTCGAACCGATGTGGGGCAGATCCGCGAGCACAACGAAGACAATTTTTTGGTGGCCGATCTCACCAAGCACAGCCGCGGTCTCACCGAATCTGAGCGGGTTCAGTTGGTGGGCGCTCAGGGCACGGCGTTGGGCGTGTGTGACGGTATGGGCGGCGCCGCAGCTGGAGAAGTGGCTAGCCAGCTCGCGGTGGACATCATCTATCAAAGACTTTCGACGGGAACGGTTCCCAAAAATCGCAACGAGCTCGCGCGCCGGCTGGTGAGCGCCGTTGAGGAAGCTGGGTCGCGCATTTACCATGAAGCCCGAGCGGACCGCACCCGACGTGGGATGGGCACCACCGCGACCATTGCAGCCCTGCTGGATGGCTGCTTGTTCGTGGCTCAGGTCGGCGATAGCCGGGCGTACATTCTGCGCGGTGGAAAGCTGGTGCAGGTGAGCCGTGACCAATCGCTCGTCAACCAGCTGATTGAAGCCGGCCAACTCACCGAAGAGGAAGCGGAAACTTTCGAGCACAACAACATTATTCTGCAGGCCCTGGGCACCTCGGAGGCGGTTCAAGTCGATCTCACCTACGCGGAGCTCAAGCGCGGGGACACGTTGCTTCTGTGTTCGGACGGCCTTTCCGGAATGATTCGTGGCGATGAGATTCGCGAAGTGCTGAACTCGGTCGATGACCCACTCGAGGCTTGCCGCATCCTCACTGAGCGTGCAAACCAAGCCGGCGGACACGATAACATCACGGTGATCGTCGCGCGGTTCGACGGCGCTGGACTACCGGAGTCGCTCCCGGGGGATGAGCAGCTGATGTACCGCAAATATCCGTTGCCGGAGCTGCCCAGCCCTGCAAACGAGCAGCCGTCGGGCGCGGTCACCTCTCAACACATTGCGGTGGCAAAGCCCAGTGAGGAAGCTGCGCGCGAATCGCGAAAGCTCAAAGTGGGCCACACCATGGTAGGCATTCCGAGCCCGGTTCTGCCGCAGCAGACAGCGGCGACTGCTGCGGACGCTCCGGCACCGTCGATCGAGCCGTCGGTCGAGGACGAAGCGATGGAAATTCCTACCGAAGGCTTGCCGCCTGCCGTGGTCGGGTTCATGGTCCTTGGCGCTATGCTGGTGGTGGCGGTCACCGGCTTCTTCTTGCTCCGCTGAGCAGTATCGATATGCGAGAGGCGCTCCGGCGAGTCCTCTGGCTCCCGCCGGCGCTATTTGTCGTTTCAGTGGTCGCGTTTTGGCTGCTGACCCGGCTTATTCCGCCGAACCAGGGCGAAGGATTCGGCGGACTCCCCTATTTCTTCAATCCGGTTCCCGTCGACGTGCGCCAGCTCGCTTCTCGAGCCATGAAAAGCGTCGCCAGCGGAGACCCCAACGCCGAATCAAGCAAGGCCCTCTTGGCCCGACTCGGCGGTGCGGCCCTCCCATACGTACTCCCCGAGCTCGACACTTTACCACCGCGCGGACGCGCGCAGGTGGCGCTCGCTTTGGGTCCCATCGCCGAGCGCATGAGGATCGGTTCCCACGACGAGCTCTCCAATCCGGAGGCGGCAATCCTGTTCTGGCATCGGTTTTGGCAGGATCGCGCCTTGGACTTTCGTCCAACTGTGGTGCGGCGGCTGGTGCGCCGCTTGGCGGCGCGGGATCTTGCTCTGCGGCGCGACGACTTGGTAGAGCTCGACACCTACGCCTTGCCCGAGCTCGTGCAGGCAATGGGCCGCGTACGCGGAACGGCGGATGTGGAACGGGTGGCGCGTCTGACCTCGCTTGCCGCTTACGTTAGCGGGCTAAACTGGCGGGTCTCGGAACAGGCAAACGTCGGCGATGCGCGCCGCACCGTCGCGCGGTGGTTGGACTGGTGGGCCGCACATCACGCAAATTTTACGGCTTTCGATGGGATGGCGCGGCTAACCGCGACGCTCACGGAAACCCAGTTCGGCAAGTGGGCTGCGGAGGTCACCCGAGATCCGCTGGGCGTTACATCGAACGGAGAGTTGGTGCTGGACGTGATGCGCGAACGCACACCGGTCACCGGGTGGCTCTTGGTCGCAGCACTTCTCGCGGGCTACATCGGAGGGCTTCTGCTCGGCGCGAGCCTGAAAGGCAAAGCGGAGCTTTTCGTCCAAGCCAGCGCTTTCATCCTGATAGGCGTGCCGATTGCGGTGCTGGGACTTTGGCTAAAGAGCCCTGCGCACCCCGAATCGCTGTGGCGCGGTGCACTGGTGCTGGCAGCCGTTTGGACTGCCTGGACTTTCTGTCACACCAAACCGTGGTCAGCCCACAACGCTGTCGGCGAACCTCCGAAGCCGGGCCCGCGCACGGGGGGACTCCTTTCAAGATATTCGAACGCCTTACGCGCTGGCCGGGGTCCGATCTCGGCTCTGGGACCGGACCTTCCGCTGCTCCTGAGCGCCGCGTTCACGCTCGAAGCAGTCCTCGGTCTCCGAGGTCTGGGCTGGGAGACGTTGCAAGCCGTCTCCCGGGGCGACAGGAGTTGGTTGATGGCAATGGCGCTAACCTGCGCGACTTTGACCGGGTTATTCCAAATTGCCAGCGACACGTTGCTGGACGCCCAGGACGATCACTCTAGCGTACACAGCCTGCGCACGCCGAGGCGGCCCAAGAGCCGATGATGACGCCGCCCACCCATTTCGCGCTTCGAGCAAGCTGGATCTATCTGGCCATGCTCGCGTTGATTGCGATTTTTGCCGACCTTCTCGCGGCTGAAGGCCCGATCCTGGCCTTTCATTCAGGGAGAATCTACCCCCTACCGGCCCTCACTTCTCGCGCGTTCCGCGGCCGTACCGCGGAGCAGATTCGGTCTCAGATTGACCATGGCTGGGCAGTGTGGTCGCCGATGCGCGCGCCGGGGGTTTCTTCCACTTCTGCACGCGCCAGCGCAGGCCCCCCCACGCCACAATTGGGTGCCGGCTGGTTTGCGCTCGTGCGGGGGACTCGCACTCTGGTGGTTACGAGCTTGCTCGTCATGGGAATCTCCTTTTTCGGCGGCGCAGGTCTGGGGCTCCTGGCAAACAGCGATGCGCTGCTAGCGCGGTTGACCGAGCTCTTCGGAAGCTTGCCGCCTCTGGTCTGGGCGGCCCTCCTTGCCCGAAACCAGGTGTCGCTCTACAGCATGGCCCTCGGACTCGGCGCGCTCAGCGCAATCCGGGTCATGTGCCTAGTGCGCGGCAACCGCCGGCCCCCATCGTCCGCGCGCCCGCTGCAGACCGGCGCGCCGTTCCATGTCCTCGCGCGCTCGGCCGGCCCCGCATTAGTGAATGCGGCCTGGTCGTCATCGGCCGTCCTCGCCCTGGACGCGGCACTTTGGGCAACCGGTTTGAGCTCGCAGAGCTCAGCATTCACCTGGGGTCGAATTCTGGTGGATGCGAGTGCGACTTCGGCACGGTGGGCCGCTGGTTTGGGTGCTGTGCTGACGACCGGCGCCTTGTTCGTGGTGGCCAAATCGCTTCGCGGTAGGCTGGAACAGGGATCAGCGATCCGGGATCAGGGATCAGGTGTAGTACGCTCTGGCCCATGAGCCGCACCACCAACAAGCCGCAGCCCGTCCCGAAACTGAGGAAGGTCACCGAGCAAACTTTCGAGCTCGAGGTGTTGCAGAGCGAGCTCCCGGTGCTGGTCGAGTTCGGTGCTAAGTGGTGCGCTCCGTGCAAAACCGTCGCGCCCGAGCTGGAAGCCTTGTCGAGAGAGCTCGACGGTAAAGCGACGATAGTCACCGTGGACATCGACGAATCGCCATTTTTGGCCAGGGAGATGGGCGTAAAGTCAGTGCCGACCTTCGTCGTCTTTCATCAGGGCCGGCCCATCGCGGGCAAAGTGGGCGCGCTCCCGCGAGACCAGTTGCGCCAGCTATTGGAACCGGTATTGCCCAGAGCCGCCGGGGCGCTCAGACCGGAGGAAGTCGCGCAATTGTTGAAACACCATCGCATCAGCTTGGTGGATACGCGCGAACCGGCAGTCTACCAGAGAGCTCACATCGCCGGAGCCGTCAACATGCCGCTCGGCGAAATCGAGACCCGGCTCGCCGAGCTCCACATGCTGCCGAACCCACCGGTCATCTATTGCAGGGGCGGAGATCAGTCCAAGGACCTTGCGCGACGCCTGAACGAGCAGGGAGTCCCGGTTGCCTTTCTGGAAGGCGGGGTTCTCGGATGGGAAGCTTCCGGGTTTTCGTTGGATCGCCCGGAATAGGCCACGATCTCAAGCCCCGGGCATGCTCGCGTATACCCGCAAGACTTCTTCAATCACCAGCCTGACCGGAACGCCGGCGCTCGCCGCGGCTCTGGCGCACTGCTCGAACTCCGCTTTCACTTGGGGTGGTCCATAGGGACCCTCGCTCACTTTCACGCTGATTTCCCCAAA
>DASXTY010000903.1:0-4647 GCA_036505155.1 Polyangiaceae bacterium
TGCACCCAACAGGTTACGACTTCGAGTTCATACCCATCGTCGGTGACACCTTTATGGACTCTGGCTCGGGTACCTGCCACTGAGACGTGCCCCCGGTGTCGTACGGCGGTAGCATCAGCGCGTGCATGCAGACCGGTGTCAAGCCACAGCCGTCCTCGACGTCGGGAAGACGAACGTAAAGGTGTGTCTGGTCGACGGCAGCGGCGAGATATTCGCGCTCCGCTCGCGGCCCAATCAGCTCGGCGCCGAGCCCTATCCGCATTTCGAAGTGGATGAACTGTTCGATTGGATGCTGGGCGAGCTCAGAAATCTCGCCAGGCTCGCTGACATTACCGCGCTGGTGACGACGACCCACGGTGCAGCCGTAGCGGCGCTCTCGGGCGACGAGCTCGCGTTGCCGGTGCTCGACTATGAGTTCGCGGGCCCGAGCGAGCTGGATGCCGAATACGACGCTCAGGCGCGCGACTTTGCGCACACCTTTTCGCCGTCTTTGCCGGTCGGGCTCAATCTCGGAAGACAGCTCTTCTGGCTGGAGCGGAAGTTTTCGGCGGAGTTCGCCCGAGTCACCGACCTTTTGCTGTATCCGCAATATTTTGCTTGGCGCTTGTGTGGCCGAAAGTGCCGCGAGGTGACCTCATTGGGTTGCCACACCGATTTATACGCTCCATTGGAGAGCGCCTTTTCGCGTTTCGCGGTGCTCCGTGGTTACGACCGCCTGTTTCCGGAGCTCGTGCCCGCATGGTGCGAACTGGGCGTAGTCCGACCGGAGCTCGCCGCCCAAATCGGTCTCTCGGGTGCTTGCTGCGTGCACGCGGGGATCCACGACAGCAACGCGTCGTATCTCACCCACCGCCTGCGCTATTCCAAAGAAAATAGGTTTTCGGTGGTGAGCACCGGCACTTGGATCTTGTGCATGTCGAGCTCGAGCAGCCTAGAAACACTGGAGGAGCAAAAGGACACCCTGGCTAACGTGGACGCTTTCGGCGCTCCGGTTGCCTGCAGCCGCTTCATGGGAGGGCGCGAATTCGAGATCCTGGCCGGAGCGGAGGGCACTAAAATCGCCGTCGAGCAGGCGGACATCGAAGCATTGCTCGCGCGCGGTGCGCTCGCTTTGCCGTGCTTTGCTTCCTCGGGAGGGCCGTTTCGCGACCGTCCGGGTCGCATCGTGGGGCTCGAGGACGACGGAGTGCGCAGCCGCGCGGCGCTGGCAACTCTTTATTCGGCATTGATGACGGATTATTGCCTCGACCTCATTCGCGTCGACGGAGATTGCATCATCGAGGGGAGCTTCACCCAGAACCGCGCCTATTGCTCGCTCCTCGCCGCCCTGCGACCGAGTCAGCGGGTATTGGTCTCGACCGACACCACGGGAACGGTTCGTGGCACCGCTCTTCTCTCGAATTTGTCGAGTGAAGGCTCTCCCAAGCCGGAGAACCCTTTTGAACCCGTCGCCCCATTGGTGATCGACGCCTTGGGGCAATACCAACGTCGCTGGCGCACGGCAGCCGAAGGCGCCTGAATTCGCCGGAATAATCAAGATCGCTCACTAGGCGACCGGATACCGCTTTCCGAGCCGTTCGCGACCTATGACCAAGGGTAGCTCAAAAGAAAAATATTCAGTAATTCTAACTACTTACAGAACCTCTGAGCCGGGCGCACGGTTTTGAATGTATTTGATTGAAAACGAATGTTTCTGCGTGTACACTGGCCTTTATTGCCTCTCGGAAGCGCGGCCCCGGGGCTGGTCCAGGCGAGTGAAGGTCATAATGAGTGAGAACCTCCGATTCCTTTGGGGGATGTTGTTTGTGGGTGTGATGGGATGCAGCTCTAACGCGGCTGTGTCTCGAGGCGGAACTGGAGAGGGAGGTAGCAATACCGGACGCGGCGGTTCGGCGACGGGGACCGGCGCTGCGGCCGGAACGGGAGGTGGAATCGCGCAGTCTATGGGTGGAACCTCGAATGTGGGTAGCGGTGGATACCCAAACCTCGGCGGAGCGTCCGGCGGGCCAGCCTCCGCAGGCGGATCGGGGGGAATGGTCCAGATCAATATCGATGGCGGCCAACCCCCCGGTGGCTACACCGACGTCAATGTGATCATCACCTCCGACAACGCGTACGGATTCGGTTACGGCACCAACACGCAGATGGTGAACTACTTCGGCGGCATCGAAAACATTCGCTCGCAAGACATCTTCGATTGTCCCATCGGGCTCGGCCCGGAGGCGTACACCGTACCGGCGGCGGACGCCGCGGCGGGCGGGTTCCTGTATTTGGTTACATGGGCAGACAGGGACTACACACAAGGCGTCATTGCTCAATTCTTTCGGAGCGGCGGTACCCCCATCTACACCGGTCAGGGCGACTGGAACGTGTGCGCGACCGGGCAGCGTTTTGACATTGGCTCGGGCGGACCAGACCTACCTACCATCAATTCACAAGTGGCAAATTGTAACGACGGCACCACACCCAGCGGGGGCTGGGTGGATACCGTGGGGACCGCAGCCGGCAAGCTCGACTTCGGCGAGGACAACACCACATCTCGAGGTAAAACGCCGTCACCGGGGAACGAGTTTCTCATCGCCTGTGGCATCGACGGTGCTGCGCGCTGGATGTGGTTCAACTGGAGTCCCCAGACCATCATCTGGCCCACCCAGGGTAGCCCGTTCATTTGGCCCGGCGGCACCAATCCCGATCAGGAGTTTCTGATTTTCCGGCTCGGCGCAGAACAAGTTCCACCCGTGGTATATTGACCACTGAGGACACCATGATCCGCGGCATGCACACCATGTTTTATTCTTCGGATGCGGGCGCGCTCCGCGCTTTCATTCGCGACAAGCTCGGGTTCCCAGCGGTCGACGTTGGCGAAGGCTGGCTAATCTTCAAGCTGCCGGAAGCGGACCTGGGTTGCCACCCGTCCGACGATACTCGGGACGGCGCCAAGCCGGGGACGCACGACATCTCATTTTATTGCGATGACATCGAGAAGACGGTTCTAGAGCTCAAGGCGCGCGGCGTCGAGTTCACCAAAGACATCGCCGATCACGGCTATGGGTTGGTGACCTACTTCAAGATGCCCGGCGGCGTTCAAGTGCAGCTCTACCAGCCGAAATACACGAAATAGCGCTGAGCCACGTTTTATTACGTCTTTGCCAGCACGAGAACGGCAAATGCACGAGGACTTGGTCCGAAACGGGTACAACCAGATCGCTGACGCGTATCTCGCGCAGAAAGATGCTTTGGGCGATGAGCGATCCCTCCGCGAATTCGTGCGCCTCGAGCTGTGCAGGACAATCGCAATTGCGGAACCTATGCTCCCGACGGCAAGCGGCACATGAAAGGCTACCTCAAGGTGGTGAACATCACGGACGAATTGAACGCGACGGTTCTGAGAACGATTACGAGCTCGTCGTGCAAGCAGCAGCACGCACAATGACTTTGCGCCCATTTTCGTGGGCCGTTACCCGCTCACAGGAATGTATGCCTGGGCGCATTACCGGCAATACAACGGCAACCCTTGTGATACTCGCCTCAAGATCCTCACCACCACCTCGGCGACCGTGTCGTCCTGGACTGGCGCTTGGTATGCGGACAGTTTCGGCCCCAGCATCGTAGGGCTCAGCACGGTCGGGCTCGCCGACTACATCGGGGGGGCGGCTCTCTGGACCAGCGGGGATCTGTTCATTGCCTACGGAAGGCCGAGGGCGAGCTCGGGCTCTTGCACAGCGTGCAAGGGAACTAACTACAGCATCGCCCTGTACGGAGTGAGAGCGACGCCGTGAGGGTGTTCGCGCGGGTCGCGATCTGTGCCGCCATGGCGTCAGTGGGCTGCGGCCGTGTTTCGAGAGAGGGCGCGAGCACGGCGGGCGGCGGGACGGCAATGGCAATCGCGGGCAGGGGAGGGCTCGACGCGGGGGCCATGACCAGCGCGGTTGGCTCAAACGCCGGTAGCGGAGGCGGGGGCTCCGGCGCAGCGGGCAAGCGGCGGCGCGGCAGCGGGCGGCAGGGCAGGGAGCGGAGGGCCCGCGGGTGCCGGCGGTGCGGCTGGAGCGCTGGGATTGCCCGGAGCTTCCTGTTCCAGCGACGCCGAGTGCCGCAGGGACTACGGCGTAGCCGCCTGCTGGAACAACGCGTGCTGCTACCGCTGGCCAGCCACCTGCTTTCAGGGCAGGGACGCAGACTGTTGCAGCGGGAAATGCAGGAACAGCGCTGACGAGCTCTTTGGGATGTTCTGTTTTTGTGGCAACACGGGGTCGCACTGCGACCGCAGCACGGACTGCTGCAGCGGTACCTGCGAGACCGCGTCGAGCACCTGCACGTGCGGCGCAGCGGATGCCCCTTGTGACGGAGATGGCTACTGTTGCGACGGGTTTCAGTGTCAGCGGATGTTGGATCTAAGGTTCCCGTCGAGTTATTTGCTCTGCGAGAAGATCTGTGGCGGTCTAGGCCCGCGCGAAGCTTATTAAATTAAATTATAGTTAGCAGCCGCTCTAAAGCACAGCGCCCCGAATCCAATATTGCTGGTGGGGATATCTGAAGTTCCCGAGCTCCCCATCGCTCTTGGGCACTGCAAAACTCGACGAGGGTCGATAGCTGAAGGCTCGCTCATCTGCGGCGTACGGAAGCGTTCGGCGATGCTCGAGGCACGCT
>DASXTY010000904.1:0-4465 GCA_036505155.1 Polyangiaceae bacterium
CGCCGCTACCGCTTTGCATTGCGCCGCCACCGCCGCGCGCCGCGCCGCTCCCCCCTTGACTCAAACTCGAGTCGCCGCTGTAAACACTGCGATCGTTAATGCCGGTGATCACCTCGCAGCCCCCCACCGTCAAGATGGTTAAAAACCACAGGTTCTGCCGCAGCGCGCGCGTTGGATCCTGTCGATCTTGCCGCGTACAGTTCGGCTTGTGCATGGCTACCAGCGTCCCGTCACACTGAGCCACACGCTAGCGCGTGCTGCGCGCTCTTGCGTCTGCTGCTGGCTGCTGGGGCTCGACAGCACTAGGTAGGTCCCGACTCCAATTCCGACCAGACCCAATCCCACAGTAACGTCCGATATCCTCGCGCTGGTCTTTGCCTCGTTGTTTAGCCGGACGCCGTCAACAGTGCACTGATTGCTGGGGCATTGCTTATCGCTTTGACTGCGCTTGGTGATGGCGCGGATGCCGTAATACGTGCCAATGCCGAGCGCGACAATTCCCGCTGCCCCCACGACGTAGCCCCAAACAGCTTGCGATCCGTGCTGTTTCGTGCCCTGGTCCGGGGTTCGGTTCGAGTGCCGACCCTGACCCTTCGCGCTTCCGCTGTCGCCTTTTGCAAGCGGGGCGATTTTCACCTCAAAGCTCGATGCCGACTGGGCTTCGAACTGTTTGGACCAGCTCCGGTGCTCTGGTGCGGCGGCTTCGACCAGCACGAGTCCTGGGTCGACCGGAATCGACGTTCCCCAAGCTGCCTCCGGCAAGATCGCGCCCCCCACGCGGATGACCATGCCACGCACGCGAGCCGACTCCGGCACCGACACTTTGAGGGTGGCGAGCTTCGGCTCTAAGGCCGAAAGGTGTTGTTGCGCAAACTCCTGCCGATCGGCTCGTGCTTCTTGCTTGGCTTGCGAGAGCGCTTCGTGAAACTCGGTCCATGCGGTGGCAGTTCGGCCCTGTTTTTCGTGACAGAGCGCGAGGTTCAACAGCGTGCCGCCGCCGGGGTCGAGGTGTTGGCTCTCAGCGAACTTCGGACATGCTTCCGTGTAACGCCCGCTGTCCATCAATTGTTTCGCCTCGCGAAACAGGGTTTCGGCGAGCGTGCGCTGGCTCGTGTCCTGAGCGCGCGCGGTGCCGACGCACAGCATTGCGGCCAATAGTGCCCCAGACCCGATCGGAACGCGGACGGACGGGTTCATCGCCGCTCTCCTGCCATCTACCGAACTCTACTTCCGGTCGCTCAATGGATCGAGCCTGGGTCGCTCGGTCGTTGCTCCGGGGGAGGGCCTCGTGGAATCAACCGGGGCCGACGGCTTTTTCCGTCTAGTGGAATGCTGAACCACGGGTGGCGGTGCTTCAGCGGTGGAACCCTGTGGCAACGGGGCCGAAGAAGGTATGTTGGAAGGGCTGGGGAACGGCGCTGCCACCGGCGCGCTGGGGACGTTGGCGACCGGAGATGGTCCTAATGTCACATGTGGTCCTCCAGAAGTCCCCGCATTTTCGTTGGTGCTGCCTCCTCCAACCGTCGTGTAGCGCAGCAGGAGCGCTGCTCCGATCACCGCGCCGGCTACCGCCAGCCCCATCGCCACTCGCCTCCTACGAACGCTGCTCGCGGTATCGATTGCGGTCCTGGCAACCGCGGACGACGATGGAGCCTCCGCGTCGCGACTGGCCATCGCCGCCAACTCCGCCGGTGTTTGTGGGACGGTGGCTCCGTTGTGGGCCTCCAGCGAGCTCCTGGGCTCGAGCACGGACACCGTCTGGGACGTTTGCCAGGGAGCCCCAGAGGCGGTTCGCTCGCCGTCACGGCCCGAGGAGATGGAGTGCCCGGAAATGCTGACCACCCGTTCCACGTTCAGCACGGAGCGCCTCGATCCGAAGGGCGCCAACGCCAGCGCGACCTCGGCTACGGACTGATATCGTTGAGCGGGGTCCTTTTGCAGGCACCGCAGAATCACCCGCTCCAGCTCATCCGGAACCCACGGGCAATGTTGGCGCAAAGGAATCGGCGGGTCCGCCACAATGCTCGCGATCAGCGCCGGCACGTTTTCGGCTTCGAACGGCACTTCGCCGCTGAGCAGCTCGTACAACGTCACCCCCAGCGCCCAGATATCCGAGCGCGCGTCCACCTGTCGCGCACTTCGCACCTGCTCCGGCGACATGTATTGAGGGGAACCCAACACCGCTCGCGTCGCGGTCAAATTCGTGTCGGCGTCGACCGATTGTTCAGCCAGATTCTTGGAGATTCCGAAATCGAGAACTTTGAGCAGTGATGATCCCCCCGGGTGGCGGGTGAGGAAAAGATTCGAAGGCTTGATGTCGCGGTGCACGACGCCAATCGCGTGCGCTTCCGCGAGCGCTTCACAGCCCTGCAAAATGTAGTCGACGGCATCCTCGGCGGGGAGCCGTCCGTGGGTATCCAGTTCCTCTTTGAGGTCGTGTCCCTGCAAGTACTCCATCACGATGTAGGGGGCGCCATTTTCGAGGCGGTCCACGTCCAGTACCCGCACCACGTGTTCGCTCCGAAGGCCCGCCGCTGCGCGTGCCTCACGCAGCAAGCGTTTTACGTGCTCTTGACTCGCGAGCATCTCGGCGATCACGAATTTTATGGCAACGCGCTGGCCCAGCTGTTCGTGCTCGGCTTGTACGATAACCCCCATCCCTCCGGCGGCCAGCACGCGCTGCACCAGATATTTACCCGCGATCACCGTTCCGGGCGCTGGAATCGAGCGCAGCTTCAGTGCGTTGACCTCTTCGGATCCCATCAGGCGCCCGCAATTTATCACGCGGACGGAAGTTTGTCGGCGCTTCTAACCCCACACAGGTTTGCGCACACTGTAGGCAGCGCCAAAAATCGTCGTCTTTACGCAGGTGGAGCAGATCAACCCACATGCTCTCCCAGGAAGGCGAGCGTGCGCTGAAACGCCAGGGCGGCGGCTTCCGGCTGGTAACTTGGCCGCGCATTGCAATTGAACCCGTGTCCGGCATCGTATTCGTGGATAACCACCTCGGGGTAGCGACTGCCCAGCGCGTGCACCTTGTCCATTGGCAACGACGCGTCTAAGCGCCCTACGTGCAGCATCATCGGAATCCGCGGAGCCTTATCCATGAAGTTTGTAATCCGGCTTCCGTAATAACTCACGGCGCAGGAGAGCTTGCTTTTTGGCGCCGCGGCGGCGACCCACACCACCGCGCCACCGAAGCAGTAACCCATCGCTCCCGCCTTACCATCCCCGCGCGCGGCCTCCGAAGCGGCATCCAAATCGAGCAGCATCGACTCGTAGGCGAGGTTTCCTACCAATGCCCGCCCGCGCGCAAACGATTCCTCGTCGTAGCCAAGCTCCACCCCGCGCTCCACCCGATCGAAGAACGCAGGTGCTAGAGCCACATAGCCCGCGCCGGCGTATTGGTTCACCACCGCGCGAATATGATCATTGACGCCAAAAATTTCTTGTACCACCACCACGCCGCCCCGTGGGACGCCCTCGGGCTCCGCTCGGTACGCTCGTAGGCGATGGCCGTCAGCGGCCTCGAGCTCCACCCAGGTCATCGTCTTGGTCCACCGCTCCGAAGGTCCCGCGACATCTGCGGAACGTTACTACGCTTCGGCCCAGGGGCCAACCTGTGGATAACCTGTGTTCCACAGGCGATTGACCACTTGAGAAATTGAGGTTTCGTTGAGGTTTCCAGGTTGCTCCCGTGGTGGCCCGGGCTTAAGCTCACCGCCTTGTTGAGCCTTTAAGGGGGCTCTCGGCTTTTCAATTTTCAGCAGCACGAGGAGCAGTGTCATGTCCGAAAAAAATCGAGGCGTTGCATACATGGGGACCGGCAAGGTCGAAGTTCAGACCATCGATTTTCCGAAGCTCGAGCTCAGCTACAAGGGAAAGTCGCGCCAGTGCCAGCATGGCGTGATCCTCAAGGTGGTCTCCACCAATATCTGCGGGTCCGATCAGCACATGGTGCGAGGGCGCACCACCGCCGCCCCGGGTCTCATTCTGGGCCACGAGATCACCGGTGAAGTGATCGAGGTGGGCCGTGATGTGGAAGACATCAAAAAGGGCGATCTGGTTTCGGTGCCGTTCAACATCGCCTGCGGTCGATGCGCCGCGTGCAAAGCGGGCCACACGGGCGTGTGCCTGAATGTGAATCCGGACCGACCCGGCGCGGCCTACGGCTATGTGGACATGGGCGGCTGGATCGGCGGGCAGGCGGAGTACGTCATGGTGCCTTACGCCGACTTCAACCTCCTCAAGTTCCCCGACAAGGCGCAGGCCATGGAGAAGATCAAGGACCTCACCTGCCTGTCGGACATCCTCCCCACCGGCTACCACGGCGCGGTGACCGCGGGCGTGGGGCCGGGCGCCATCGTCTACGTCGCCGGCGGGGGCCCGGTGGGGCTGGCCTGCGCGGCTGCCTGCCAGCTCCTGGGGGCGGCGGTGGTCATCGTGGGCGACCTCATCCCCGAGC
>DASXTY010000905.1:0-6367 GCA_036505155.1 Polyangiaceae bacterium
AAGTGCGGAGCTGCTGTCGCAAACGGCAAAGTCGAGCGGCGACCACCTGCAGAGGCAGGTTGAGTTCGAATCCTTGCAATTGCGAACCTTGCAGTCGGCGTCCGCGCACAGGCACCTCCCGGTCTGGCACTGGTTGCTGGACGAACACTGCTGGAGCAGGTTGAGAAGGCCTCCGCCGCTACCACCCGATCCGCCGCTTCCGACGGTACCGCCGCTTCCCGCCGTGGCGTTTGATCCGCCGGTGCCGACAGTGCCGCCAACGCCGACAGTGCCGCCAACGCCGACAGTGCCGCCGGTGCCGACAGTGCCGCCAATGCCGCCCGCGCCGCCTAGGCTACCAACGATGCAGTGCGCGCCGCCCGTCTCGCTGCAGCCATTGGAACAGTCGACGGAGCTGTAGCCGGCTCCGTGTCCGTCGCAGGTTAAGAGCGCCGTGCGAAGGCAGAGCGAGCTCTGCGGCATACAGACTTTCGCTGCGCATGTGCCAGTGTTGCAATAGGACGAGATAGGGCAGTCGGCGTCTCGGAGGCACTCCACACAATACCCCTTGGTCTTGTCGCACAGCTGCCCCGCAGGGGTGCAGTCCTTATCGGACCCGCACTTCAATCGACAAAGCGAGGCGTCGCATACGGTACCGCTTTGACAGTCACCATTCGAGGCACAGTCCACGCAGCGCCATTTAGCCGCATCGCAGACTTGGTTCGTGGGGCAATCACGCGAGTTGATACAAGACACAAACGGCTGACAGACTCCTCCAGAGCAGATTGCACCCGAGCCGCAATCAGCGTCCGCCCGGCAGCCGACGCACACCTTGCGATTCGTGTCACACAGCTGACGCGAAGGAGTGCAGTCCTTGTCGCTTGCGCAGGGCACCGCGCTCATGGCACCTCCGCCAGTTCCGCCGGTATTCGTTCCGGCACCGCCCACAGAACTGACGTCGGCGGCGGCATCGCTGGAAGAATCGAGCGCCGTCGACCCACAACCTCCGGGCAACGACGCGACCGCTGCCCAAAGTACAACCGCCACCCGCGCCGATCGCCAAAACGTCCCGTTCATGGGTCTCGCAACATAACACGGACGCAATATGCCTCAGTCCCTCGACCACGAGCATGTCCGGGTGGAGCTCGATCTTCCCCGGCTTGTCGACGTGAAACTCAGTGATTTCGTAGCATTGCCCCCGCGTTGGACAGGCGAGCCGAATCAGCTCAATTCGTGAAAAGGATTCGATGCGCACTCTCTCCCCGCTGGTCGACTCGACTACCGGCGTCCTTTACGCCGATTGCGTTCTCGGCTGAGCTTGGGCAATTCGCGCAGCGGAATATCCCGAAGCCTCGTTGTACGATCTTTCAAGTTTGGATCGCGGCGAAAAATGCCGAAGTGCGCGAAAAACAAAGGAAGGAAATAGGGCAAGGCGGGATGGAAATATTGCACGCGAGGCCTTTGCTCGCCTGGGGGCTACGTGAGCACCAATAACGCCTGCCTCAGGATATTCTCGAGCGTCAGTGCGCCCACGTGGGAGCTGATCGCATCGAGCGCCCGCCGAGCCTCGGTCTCTTTGAAACCCATGTGCTTCAGCGCCTGAAACGCCTTCGTCTTGAGATCAACCGTGTCGGGCGACACGGCACGTCCGTACGAGGTCCCGTCGGCATGAAAGAATTCGAGCCGCTCGGACGCGCGGCCTTCGATCACGATACGGCCCTGGTGCACGGCCGCGTGATGCGCGCCGCACAGGGTTACGAGCTGATCAGCGTCGTGACCGCCTCCTTCTTCACGCGGTTTTATGTGATGAACATCGAGGAAACTCCCGTGTGTGCAGCCTGGCACCACGCAGCAACCGCGATCGCGCCGCAGCACCTTTCGGCGCACCGAAGGCGGGATCGACTGCGTCGCTCGCGCCGGCTTCGTGCTCGGCTCTGTAGGAGCGTGCGCCACGTGGGTGTCCACTCGGGACGGAATCACACCGATCTGCTGCCCATCGCACTCGGCCATCTCCACGACCTCAGGAGGCACTTCGACCGTTTGCCCACGCCCCTCCTGCCAGCCGCGCCGGCAGTTCTCGCACACATCGAGCTTGACCTGGTAGCTCGACCGGCCCGGGTCCTTCGGCCCACCGAGCACCTGCCGCGCCATCATCATCAGCGCCGCATCGTCGTCGAGCGGCTCGCCCGCCTCGCGCCGGATCTTCGCCATCATCTCCCGGAACGTCGCGTACGTCGCGCCCGAGACCTCGAGCCGGATCACGTGACGCCGATGGGCCTCGTCCGCGGGGTCGTCCGGTCCATCGCCCGGTTTTCTGCCCGATACCATCTGCTCGATCTGCCGCACGGTTCGCCCCCGCGCGGCCCGGAGCCATTCACCTTCGGTCCGGCGGGTGGCGGCGCGCGTGAGCTCGCGCAGCGCCGACCAGCAGACTTCGCCGTCTTTGAGGGCCTGGGCCATTTCCGTGAGCACCTCGAGCGCTTCGGCGACGCGCACCTTTTCCATCGTGAAGCGCGGGGAGTAACCGAAAATCCTTTCGATGTATTCGACGAAACTTCCGTACCCGAGGCGTCGATGCGACTGCGAGCGCAGTGCGCAGACGAGCGAACGGCCTTCTTCCCAGTCGAGCCCGGCGCGCTGCTTTGCGAGCCGCACGAGATCGTCGTGCGCGCGCTTCCAGTCTGACTGTGAGCTCTGTGCCGAATCGCGCACCTCGAGGACGGTGTCGTTCGCGATGGTCTTGAGCCGGAGCGAGTAGTCTAGCGAGACCGCATTTGCGGCTCGCTCCCGTGCCCTGATTACGATTGCACAGTGCATGTGTCCTCCGCTGGACGTGATGAGGTTGCTCAAGATCACATAGCACGGGGTTTTTTGTGCCCTTCCGCGACCCCTTGCGTGCGCGATCGAGGCGTGAAACGCGTTTTGTGTCGTTCCGATCGACAATCGGCCGTGAGCGCGTCTCTAATGCGCGGCAATCGGCATCCCGTGAGAGGGATGCGATTCGAACGCGTCGTGCTCCGAAATCCCGTCAAGGAAAATCGACATGTGCGTTACGATTTTCTTGCGTTCAGCTGGTCGTCCGAACCTTTCGTGACGCTCGCGCCGAGCACAGCCGTGAGGGATCGGCCGAGGCCGGTCCACGTGATCAAACGCCGGCGCACGGCAGGCCGATCGCACGCGGGACACCCCACTCGATCCCGCGCAAGCGAGCGGCATGCCGGGCGCGAGCCGTAAATGGCGTAATCAGCAATCTCTTTTCTCAAGCGCACTTTCGGCCTCGATCGATGCACGTGCGGATTCGCTTCCTCCGCGCCTACTCCTGCGCTGTCCCCCCCTGAGGCCGCGCAGCGGAGCGGCCGATTTGGCGGGGGACCGGCCGCCCGCAGCACCGAAGGTGCGAGGACGGACGAGGGGGGGCACCTACTGAGGCGCCAGCCTCGCTAGAACTGCTCCAGAAACCTGGGGTCGTTTTCGAACAACAAGCGAATGTCCGGAATCGAATAGCGGAGCAACGTCACTCGGTCCACGCCTAGCCCGAAGGCAAAGCCGGTGTAGCGCTCCGGATCGATGCCACAGCGCTTGAAAACTTCCGGATGCACCATGCCGCAGCCGAGGATTTCCAACCACCCGGTGCCCTTGCAAAGCCTGCAAGCGGCGCGCGAGCCGTCGTCGGGGCTGCACAAGACGCAGTCCACATCGACTTCCGCGCCCGGTTCCACGAACGGGAAGTAGCTCGGGCGAAAGCGCAGCTTTCGGTTGCGGGAATAGAGCCGGTGAATGAACTCGGTGAGCACGCCTTTGAGCTCGGCAAAGCTCACCTTTTCGTCCACGTAAAATCCTTCGATTTGGTGAAACATGGGCGAGTGCGACACGTCGTCGTCGCGACGGTAGACCGGTCCACCGCTGACCACCGCCATGGGCGGGGAGTGGGTGCTCATGTAACGCACCTGCACATTGCTGGTGTGGGTGCGAAGCAGCAGCCGGCGGTCCGGCTTTGCATCCCGCACCGTGACCCAGAAACTATCCTGCATGTCCATCGCCGGGTGATCCGGGGGGAACGCAAGCTTGGTGAAGTTGTTTTCCTCCGATTCGACCTGGGGGCCCCATCCGACTTGGAAGCCGAGCGAACGGAAGATATCCAATATTTCGTACTGGACGCGGGTCAAGGGATGCAGATGTCCCCTCGGCACCGGCAGGCGAGCGGGCAATGTCAGGTCATACGGCCGCGCAGCCAGCTCGGCCTGTCGCTGTGCCTCCGCGAGCTCTTTCAGTCGAGCGGAAAAGCTTTTCTCGACTTCCTGTTTGACGCTATTGGCTAAAATCCCGATGTTTCGGCGCTGCTCCTCGGGAAGTTGTGAGAGTCCGCGCAATAACTGGGTAAGCTCTCCCTTCTTTCCGACCAGCGCGGCGCGCACTGCCCGAAGTTCGTGTTCGGTGGTCGCTCGTTCGAAGCGACCGCCGTAACCCTCTCGAATCGTGACGAGTCCAGCTTGGATATCCGTCCAGGTATCGGGCACGATGGAGAGGGTCTACTTTTGCGCAGCCACCAGGGCAGTCAACTGCTTGAAGCCAGGAGCATCGTGCATGGCGATTCCGGCCAGGACCTTTCGGTCGAGTTGGATGCCGGCTTCCCGCAGCGCAGCCATCAGCCGACTGTAGCTGGTCCCGTTTTCACGACAAGCGGCGTTGATACGCACAATCCACAAACGCCGAAAGTCGCGTTTTCTCAGCTTGCGACCGACGTAAGCATATTGCCACGACTTATACAGCACATGCAGCGCCTGGCGGTATCGGTTCTTCCGGCCCCCCCAGAACCCCTCGGTCTGGGCGAGCACGCGCCGGTGTCGGCGTCGGGCTTGAGGACCTCTCTTCACTCGCATCGGAACTCGCTCCGGTCCAATCAGCCGTATGGCAAGAGGTTCTTAACGCGACGCTGGAGGCGGCCTGCTACCACGTCGTTATCCCGGAGGCGGCGCCGGCGCTTGCGGGATTTGCCGATGAAGCCGTGTTGCGCACCGCACTTGGGGCGGCGCACTTTCCCGGTTGCGGTGAGCCGGAAACGCTTACGCGCGGCCCGATTGCTTTTCATCTTCGGCATGGCGGGGAAGGCTCCGAGTTTCTTCTGGGCAGCGGAAGATGCTGCACCCGGCTCCCCAAGTCAAGTGCCGCGAACCGCCGAATCCAGGTGGCTCAGAAGCACATCTGATAGCGCTGGACTACGAGCTCCTCCCCGCCGCCGCTCCGCGGCTGGATCCACGCCACAGCGAGCTTGTCCAACGGAGCGTAGAGGCTCAGCGCCGGTAGGTCGGGACCCTGAAAGAGGGGGCCGAGCGTCCCCATCGAAGCGAGCTGAATATCGGTTTTCGTGTCGCCGGAAGTCGTGTGGTGGCCGACCGACAAGAGGAGCACCGCGGTGACATTGCCGCCCTCGGGAACGAGATAGGGGGCCGCGGTCGCGAAGACCGACCAATCAGGCGGCTCGGAGGCGCGCTGCATGAGCTGTGACACCGAATTGCGCACGCCAGGGGAGATGTTGTCGTTGGCACAGGCAGAAGCACTGACGCAACCCGGGGCCGAAGTATCGTCGCACAAGACCTGATGGGTCTCGGAGTCCAGGTAGCCGGTACCCGCTTTGGTCCAGGTCAAGAACCAAAAACCGGGCACGACCGCCGCGCTGCTCGAGCTCAAGTAGAAGCCGTTCATGCCCACGCACTCGGACAAGGTGCCGATGCCCTGGCCGGCCAATTGAGTGTAAATCCCGCTAGTGAGCCCAGTCCAAGCGACGCCTGCCGTCCCCTGCCCGGAGCCGAGCGGCGCCAGCGTGGACGCCTGCTTGCCAGACGTCGAGTCCCCAAAGCTCATGGTGTTGCCGCCGGGGGTGTGGCCCGTGATGGCCCCGTCCGAATCGATCCACGCGCCGTAGACCTTGCCGCCGACGCGCCATGCGATGGGGAAGCGCTCCGGCGAGCTGTCGTCATAAGTCGGCGTGGTCGGACCCACGAGCCCCGGGGGAATCGTCTCGGCGCTCGACATCTGGAGCAAGCCATTGAACACCAGGTGATGAACCCGAGAGCGGGCTCCGGCTAATTCCTTGACTCCGGCATAGGCGTGGAGCGCGCTCCCCAATGCGTCGGTCACCAGCCCTGCAGCGCTGGTCGGCTCGGCGTTCAGGCGCAAGCTCGAGACATCGGCAACGGCTTGGAGCTGACTGTCGCTGCTGGCCGTTCCGGCTCGATACAAGGAGAGACTCGGCACTCCTGCGGTGGTCTCGAACACCGACAGCACGAAAGCGTCACCAAAAGTGGTCATGGTGACGCGGTGAAAGTCGTCCGCTTGGAGCGAATCGGATAGCCCGTCTAGAATCAGAGCGGAAGGGTCGTGTTTACAA
>DASXTY010000906.1:0-9635 GCA_036505155.1 Polyangiaceae bacterium
AGCGGCGGACGCGCCCCATCAGGGCCGGCGAAGCCGTGATTCCTGGGCGCGTAGAAAAAGCCGTGCGCTAGTTCGCCGTCACCGGTGGGAAAAGTGACCGCCTCCGCCACCGAAGTGTCTTCCGGCAAAAGGAGCCCCAAATACGCGTTCCGAACCGTCTCCGCTTTACCTGTCGCAAGGTTCAACAGCGCAAGCTCGCTGCCTCCACCAGCCCAACCCACTATCAGTGCCAGGTAATCGCCGCTGCAGGCGAGTTGGCCGACGTGGGCCCAATCCCTCGAGATGGATTCTATTTGCCCGTCCGAGTGAAACCGCAAGAGCTCTGACAGACCATTCCGAAAGCACGCGCCGACGGTGTCCTTTCCGTGAAAGTCCCAAACCCGCGTGCCGAGCTGCCAGAGCGGGGCGCCGAGCTCGGCGGACAGGTCCATAACGCGCGTTACTCGCTGGTCCATCCATCGGTGGAGATTCCAAAATCCGTCCACTTCGAGCGAAAAATACAAAAGGCCGGCATTCGACCAGCCGGGCTGAAACGCCGAGCCCTCGGGCCCTCCGGCGATGTGCTGCATGCCCTGAACCGAGCCGCCCGAATCGAGATCCGCCACCCACAGCTCCGCCGCGTCCCAGGGCATGTGTGGATGATCCCAGGCTAGAAAGGCGAGCTCTTTACCATCCGGCGAAAGGGCGGGAGCAGCGTAAAAGTCGCGACCGGTGACCAACGCGCCAACCTTGCCTGATGAGAGCTCGATGATGACAATCAGGTTTTGTGGCTCCCGCGCCGTGCCGTGTCGCTCGCCGACTGCAATCAGACGCCGGCGGGCCGCATCCATCGACATCTCCGCGAAGCGAAACTCCGGTGCGGAGGTCAGCGGGGTCGGCGCGCTGTTCCCGGCTACGCGCCAAATTTGCTGATCGGAAAAATTGACGACGAAAAACTCCGATCCGAAAATCAAATAACTCATCCCGCCGTATTCATGCACCCGCGATCGCACACTGAGAGAAGCGGGCGTCAGGTCGTGAAAGGTGCCATCCGAAGCGCGCTGGACGAGCACGCTGCGCCCCTGCTCGGCCGGTCGCGTTTCGACCCAAAATAGTGATCCCTCTCGGTCGAACGAGGGGAAACCGAGTCGAACGCCGCTTCGGGCAAGCGCGTCGGCGCCGATGGGTGATTCCCAGGTACCGAAGGGCAGAATGCGTGGTTTGCTCATGCTGAAGCCTTATCACCGCCGGCGCGGGGCTTTACAACCGGCTCCTGTGGCACAACACATGCTGTGTGAAGCTCGGCCCCCTATCCGTGCCGACAAAGCGGCTGGTCCGATGCTGGCTCGCGGTCTTCCGGTGGCTTGCCCAAGCCGCATTTCTGGTTGCGCTCGTTGGCTCAAGCTGCAAACGCGAAAGCGGCGCTCAGCAGCGCCCCGGGGGACGACCCGCTCCGGTCACGGTGGCTCGGGTCGAGCAGCGTGATGTTTCGGTGCGGATCCGCGCCATCGGAAGGGTCCAGTCGATTCACACGGTAAACATCGTTTCTCAAGTGACGGGGCTCATTTTGGAGGTGCATTTCAAGGAGGGGGACTTCGTCAAGCGGGACGACCTTTTGTTTACCATCGATACGCGCCCTTATCGATCGAACTTGGCGGCGGCGCAGGCCGAGCTCTCGCGCGGACAAGCGCTGGCCACTCAGGCGCAGCAAGAGGCAGAGCGTCAATCGAAGCTTCGCGCGGAGGGGATCGTTTCACAACAGGAAGTCGACCGCGCGCGCGCGAATGCGGAAGCCGCCGCTGCCACGCTCAGTGCGAGTCGCGCCGAGGTTCAAAGCGCGAGCTTGAATGTTCAATTTGCGCGCATTCGTTCGCCCATTGAGGGGCGCGCCGGCAGCTTGCTGGTGCACGCGGGCAACGTAGTCAAGGCCAACGACAGTCAGCCGCTGGTGATCATCAGGACTCTAGTGCCAATCCAGGTGCGTTTTTCCGTACCCGAGGAGCATCTGTCCGAAATTCGCACTCGCATGCAGGGCCGCGAGCTCCCGGTCGAGGCTCAACCCCGCGGAAGCGGCGGGCGGCCCGTTCTGGGGCAGCTCACCTTCGTGGAAAATACCGTGGATCCCGCTACCGGAACCATCGATCTCAAGGCCGAGTTCGTCAACCGAGACTACCAGCTCTGGCCCGGTCAGTTCGTGGATGTGAGCCTCGACTTATCTACTCTCAAGGGCGCTCTGGTGGTTCCCGAGGTCGCGGTGCAACAGGGTCAAGAGGGTCGGTACGCATATGTGGTGGGACCGGATCAAGCGGTGCACCTCCGTCGCGTTTCAATCAAGCGCACCGACGACGGCACCGCGGTGATCGACACCGGCCTGTCCGCGGGCGAAACCGTGGTGACGGACGGGCAGCTCAACTTACGCGAGGGCAGTCGCGTGCTGATCCAATCCGCCAAGGCCCCGGGGAGCGCAGAACCCGTCCCCCGATGAATTTCTCCGAGCCCTTCATTCGGCGCCCGGTCGCCACCAGCCTCATCATGCTGGCGGTATTGCTGTTTGGGGTGATGTCGTATTTGCGCTTGCCGGTGAGCGCGCTGCCCAGCGTCGACTTCCCCACTATCAACGTATCGGCATCGCTGCCCGGCGCCAGCGCCGAAACCATGGCCGCATCGGTGGCCACTCCGCTCGAGCAGGAGTTTTCCACCATTGATGGCCTGGCGTCCTTGTCCTCTGCGAGCTCACTGGGCAGCACGTCGGTAACGCTGCAGTTCGATCTGCGCCGTAAGCTGGACGCCGCCGCGCAGGACGTGCAGGCCGCCATCGCGCGCGTCGCGCCCCGGCTTCCGCGCGATATGCCGGCGCCGCCGAGCTACCGCAAGGTCAATCCCGCCGACCAACCGATCTTGTACCTGGGCCTGAGCTCGAAAACCTTGCCGCTCTACGTAGTGGACGAATATGCCCAAACCCGCCTGTCGCAGGCGATCTCCACCGTGCGCGGCGTCGCTCAGGTACAGGTCTTCGGCGCGCAGAAATACGCGGTTCGGATTCAAGTGGACCCGAGGAAGCTCGCCTCGCGCGGGATCTCCCTGGATGACGTCGCTTCAGCGGTGAAAACCTCGAATGCGAATTTGCCCACCGGCACTCTTTTCGGGCCGGACAAAGCGTTTGCGATCCAGGCCGATGGCCAGCTCGAAGATGCGCCATCGTACCGTCCCATCATCGTCGCCTACAGGAATGGCGCACCGGTGCGCCTCGAGGACCTCGGGCGCGTCATCGACAGCGTCGAGAACGACAAGACGGCGGCTTGGAACGGGGACCAACGCGCGGTGATTCTGGCCATTCAGAAGCAGCCCGGTTCGAACACGGTGGAGGTGTCGGAGTCGGTGCGCGCATTGCTGCCCAGGTTTCAAGCCGACTTGCCCGCGGCGGTCGACCTCCGGGTCTTGTTCGATCGAAGCGAGGGGATCCAGCGGTCGGTGCGGGACGTGCAGTTTACCTTGCTGCTCACCCTAGTCCTGGTGGTGATGGTGATCTTTTTGTTCCTGCGCAAAGTCACCGCCACGCTGATTCCGAGCCTGGCGATGCCGCTGGCGATTCTGGCCACTTTTTCGGTGATGTATCTGCTCGGCTACACCTTGGACAATCTGTCGCTCATGGCGCTCACCTTGAGCGTGGGCTTCGTGGTCGACGATGCGATCGTAATGCTCGAAAACATCGTGCGTCACGTAGAAATGGGAACGCCTCCGTTTGAAGCAGCGCTCTCCGCTTCACGGGAAATCGGTTTCACCATCGTGTCCATGACTCTGTCCTTGGTGGCAGTGTTCGTGCCATTCCTCTTCATGGGGGGAATTCTGGGGAGGCTGTTCGAGGAATTTGCGGTGACCATCGCGGTGGCAATTCTGGTCTCGGGCTTGGTGTCGCTCACCCTGACGCCCATGCTCGGCGCGCGGCTGGTTCGCATCGACACCCAGCGACGACCGAGCCGCTTTTATAGAGCTACCGAACACGCCTTCGAAGTCACCGTCGGCTTTTATGAGCGCACGCTCAAGACGGGGCTCCGCTGGCGAAGGACCCTGATGCTGTTTCTGTTGGGCGCGCTGGGCGCGACAGCCTGGCTTTTCCAGCGCATTCCAAAGGGTTTTTTGCCCACCGAAGATACCGACCAGATCTTCGCGGTCACCGAGGCCGCCGAGGGGATCTCTTTCGAGGCGATCCAGGCCCGCCAACAGCGCCTGGCGGCCATAGTAAAACAGGACCCCAACGTGGTCACCTTCATGTCCAGCGTGGGAGCTCGCGGAGGGACCACTGGGGGCAATCAGGGCTTCATGTTTCTGCGCTTGAAACCCAAAAGCGAGCGCAGGCAAAGCGCAGATCAAATCATCGCGAGCCTCAGGCCAAAACTCGCCACGGTGCCGGGTATGCGGGTCTTCATGCAAGTTCCCCCGGCCATTCGCATTGGCGGCATGCTCACCAAAAGCGAATACCAGCTGACGCTTCAGGGTCCCGATCCTGCGGTGCTCTACCGGCTGGCTCCCCGGCTGGCCGAGGAGCTTTCGAAATCGCCGGTTTTACGCGAGGTCACCACCGACCTACAAATCAAAAATCCCGAGCTCGACGTGCGCATCGACCGAGATCGCGCCGCTTCAGTGGGACTCAGCGCCGAACGGATAGAGGACGCGCTCTACAGCGCCTACGGCTCCCGCCAGATTTCCACCATTTTTGCCCCCAATAATTCTTACCGCGTCATCCTGGAGCTCGACCCCCGCACCCAACGCGAGCCCGCCGGGCTGGATGATCTGTACCTGCGCTCGGCAATGGGCGAGCTCGTGCCGCTGCGAGCCGTGGCAAACGTCCAGGCCGGAGTGGGGCCGCTCACCGTAAACCACTCGGGGCAGCTTCCCGCGGTAACCGTGTCGTTCAATCTGGCGCCGGGGCATGGCTTGAGTGAAGCGGTGGACATCAGCGAACGAACGGCTCGAAACCTCATGCCGCCGGGGGTGACCACCCGATTTCAGGGCGCGGCACAGGCCTTCCAAGAATCGCTGAGCGGGCTTGGCCTGTTGCTCCTGGTTTCCGTCTTCGTCATCTACATCGTTTTGGGGATTCTCTACGAGAGCATCATCCACCCGCTCACCATCCTTTCCGCGTTGCCATTTGCAGGTTTCGGCGCTCTGGTGGCGCTCTTGCTGTTTGGCGTCGAGCTCAACATGTACGCTTTCGTCGGTGTGATCCTGCTGGTCGGCCTGGTCAAAAAGAACGGCATCATGATGATCGATTTCGCCCTCCAGGCGGAGAGAGACCGCGCGCTCAGTCCCGAGCAAGCCATCGTCAGCGCGTGTGTGGTGCGTTTTCGACCCATCATGATGACCACCATGTCAGCTTTGTTGGGCACTCTGCCGATTGCCATGGGCCTTGGCGCGGGCGGCGAGTCACGTCAGCCGCTCGGCCTTGCTGTCGTCGGCGGACTCCTCTTTTCCCAGTTTCTAACGCTGTACGTCACCCCGGTTTTTTTCGTTTACATGGACCAATTCCAAAAATGGGCGAGCCGTTGCTTTGGCACGAGTTCTCCGAAATAATCGCCCAACCACATGCAACCCATTCCCAGGAGGCGCGCCTTAGCAGAGCTGGCAGCCTTTGCCGCAGCGTCGTTCATGGAGGGCTGTGTGCGTCAGGCGACTTCCGGCGCCGGTTCGAGTCCAGCCCCCGGCAAGGTGGTGGTTTCCGATCGGTTACCGCTGATCGCGCCGGGAGCACACATCCGAGCCGATGTGCCCGCGGAGGCCAGGCTTTCGAGGCAATTTCGCTTACCGACACCGGGCGTATGGTATGTCTTCCTGCGGATTGGGAGTGCCGACGGATCTGCGCTCTTGAGCTATGCGGTCGACGACACGCCACCGCTCAAGAGCAACCGAGGACGGATTCCGATTACCAAAGGGGCGCGCAATACCTGGGTGCGGCGCACGCTGCACAAGCTGCGGGACGAGGACGAAGGTCAGACTTGGTTCGATGCCGAGATCCACGTCGACGAGCCCGGCGATCACACGCTGCACATCACGGCGCTCCAGGGGCGGGTCAGCATCGATAAGGTGGCTCTCACGCTGCACCACTCCGCAAAACCCAGTGCTGATAAACTGGATCACTCGGGGGACCCGGGTGAGGGCAGCGCGGTGTTTGCTCAGCCCGATCGGAGAGTGGACGGGTTTCGCAAGGACTGGAAGTCACCGGAGGTCAAGGCCAAGCGCAGTTTTTACGTCGACGCGGCGCAGGGCGACGACAAGAAGGATGGTCTTTCACCGGGCAGCGCTTGGCGCACGTTTTCCAACGTCAACGGGCGAGAGTTTCAGCCCGGCGACGCGATCTTGCTTCGCCGCGGGGGGCGCTGGCAAGGCGGGCTGTCGCCCAAGGGCAGTGGCACCAGCAAGGATTGGATCACGATTGGCGCCTACGGCGAGGGTCCGCGGCCGCTCATCGATGGAAAGACCCGAGACGGGGTGCACCTGGAACAGCAAAGTTATTGGATCATCCAGGACCTCGAGCTCACTAGCGATGGTTCTCATGACACGTGCGGACTGGCAGCGCTGTCGCGACCCAAACAGCCGCAGCCCAAGGGCATCAAGATTTACAACGTGATCGCCTACGACAATGGGCCCTGCGGCATTTACGTGGGAAGCCGGGACGGGGAAAGCAACGGTTACGACGGCGTGCTGGTGGAAAATTGTCTCGCTTATTACCACGACCAAGATGGCATCGCGGTGGGCGGGAGCGACCAGAACGGCTGCCGGAATACGGTCATCCGATACTGCACGGCTTACTCCAACCTGTACAGCGCCGGGATGTGGATTTTCGGGGGCCAGAACGGGCTCATCGAACACTCTCTAGCCTACAACAACGCGTGCGTGAACATTTGGACCTGGAATGCGATCAACGTCACTATCCGATATTGTGAAGCCTATCGCGGCAGGACTCCCCGCGATGCGAGCGGCTTCGATATCGACTGGGGCTGTGAAGCGTGCACGGTTGAGTATTGCTACTCACACCACAACCAGGGCGACGGCTATTTGGCCATGGGCCACGGAGAAGCGAACTACCGGGGATTTCCCCAGCAGAGTCGCTACAATCTCCTGCGCTATTGCATTTCGGAAAACGACAGCGCGCCCCTGAGTTGCGTCGAGACCTTCGAACACGGTAAGATTTACAATAACCTCTTCATCGCCTCCGGTAAGACGCACGTGGCGGGGGGCGTGGGAGGATGGCCGAAAAACGAGGAGGGCGACAGCGGCGGATGGCCCGCGGACACCGAGTTCGTCAACAATATTTTCATCGGAAGAAACGGCGCAACGCCTGCTTGGGTGGATGACTACGCGGCGACTTCGAACCGGAATCTTTTCAACCACAATCTCTATCAGCGAATCGGCACAGAGGGGCCGCTCATCCGATGGGGCGGCAGGCGCAACGGACCAGGTTTTTGGAAGGGGGAGAACAACGTGGATATCCAAGCCCCAATCGATTACTCATCGCTCGAGGCATTTCAAAAGGCGACCGGTCAGGAGGCACACGGGCTGGGCGCGGACCCAAAGCTTGCCGGTCCGTTTCCCGGTGAATACGGCCGCCTTCCGCTGAGCCGCCTGCGCGGTGCCGCCGACTCGCCCGCCGCCCGCGCCGGCAAACCGGTGCCGCTATCCGCGGAGTGGCTGGCTGCGCGTGCAAAATATCTCACCGATACCGGCGCTGAGGCTTGGGGTATCCCAATGGTGCCCGGCGAGGTGCAAAAGGATTATTGGGGGCGCCCGCTGTCACCCAAGGCAGCACCACCGATTGGACCAGGCACTGGGTAACGAAGCGGCAACAGCAGCCGGAGCAGGGGCTGCGGCAGGAGCAGCGGCGGCAGCAGAACCGGTGGCTGTAGCAGGAGCGGGAGCAGGTGGCAGGCGCAGCAGCAGGAGCGGCGGCAACCGCTCGGCGATGGGTGGTTTCCGGTACAATCGCGCCGTGGCCAAACGATTCACCCTGCTAGACGACGCGTATTATGAGGCCCTCCTGCGAGTCACGACCGCACTGGAACTCAGCGAGCTGCCTTTCTGCCTCGTGGGCGGCGGCGCTGTCCAGGCTTGGATTGCTTGCTTGCGGACAGGAAATGGAGAGCGCAGGTTGTCAGAGGAGCCGGTGCTGAGCGCTTCGCTTCGAGGGACGCGCGATCTCGACTTCGCGACGCGCACAGATGGAGCAGCGATGTTGGTGCTCTTGAATGAACTTGCCGCCGGAGCCGGAGCCGGCCCCGGCGCGCACGTGCTCGGAGCCCGCTCGTTGCGCCTGGGTCGGATTGCCGTATCCTTCACCCTCGAGCCCGATGATCTCAGTGGAATGTCGTCCCTATACGATGTCTTTATCGACAGCCGCCGCCCGCTGCGTCTACGGCGAGGGACAAGGCCTGATGAAGTGCCCACGATCGGCCTCGAGGAGCTCTTGGTGACGAAGCTCACGCGACGCGGGGACAAGGCCAAGGATATACTAGATCTGACGCAGCTCCTGGCGGCGCTGCGCGATACACAACGTAGCGTCGATTTTGCGAGGGTGCGCGACCTTGTTGGTAATCGACCTGACGCGCTCGCGTTGTTGGACGAGCTCGCTAGCCAGGTTCATGGCGATCCATGAGCACAAGCCGGCTTCCATTGCTGGACGACGTAGTTTTGCTTACGCGTGCGCTGCGGAGCATCGGTGCTGTGCTCTCTGGGGAGAGTGCTGCGCACCTGTATCTCGCTGCCGCAACCAGTTCGCGACCGGGACAGCCACCTCGCTACTCGGCGCTCCCGCCACAACGAATCGAAGCCATCGTGCCGGCAGGAGCTGTCGAGCCGCCTGGCGTGAGCAGCGATCGCAGTGCGGTCGCCGACGCCGTCCGCCCGGTGCTCGCGTTATTCACCAGGAACGTAGTGCTTGCTGACGGCACCGAAGTACCAACCCTGTCCCGCGAGGCCGTGCTAGCCGAGCTGCTTGGCCGAGGCGGGCTTGCCATCGGGCTTGCCGGCACGCTGATGCAGCTCGCGAACGACCCCCCAATCGAGATCGATGAAGTCCGCGAGCTGCTCAAAGCCGCACGGCTGAGCGAACGATTCCAGCCGCTGCTCGAATTGGTTCAGATTGCCTGACTTTTGCCGGTTGACTAGGGGCCCTCCGCACCGGTCGCGCTCACTCCCTGGGTGGCCCGATACCCTGGGCTTTGGGCATGAAGAACATTGACTTCACTTCCGCCTTCCGCTCCGGATCTTGCACGAACGTGTTGAAGTTCAGGCACCAATTTGCCGCGTCTTGCAGCGCCCGAGAAGTGAAGGTGGGGCGATGCGGTTTCCCGTTCTTGTCTGTCCAGCCCTCAATCACAAAGTGCGCCAGCAAGATTTGTTTTCCGAGAGACTCGACCCGGCGAACCAGGGGGACAAAGTCTTCATCCCCCGCAACCAGCACTGCAACGTCGAAACGATTGGAATTCGCAAAGTCGAGAACATCGATTGCGAATTCAACGTCGACGCCCTTTTGAGCGAAGGTAAAGCGCTGCTCATCCTGCGGTAGGCCGGCCTTCGGTGTTTCTCGGACCGGCGAATAGTGTGGAACGATTCCTGCTCGAATAAGGGACATTTCGAAGTCCCGTTCTTTTTCGAGCCCCTCC
>DASXTY010000907.1:0-2607 GCA_036505155.1 Polyangiaceae bacterium
CTGCAGCCGTGGCTCTACGCACGCAAAATCGCCGAGGAGTTTGGCACCTGGGATGTGGAATCGGGTTACCTGGTTTTGAAAAGTCGCCGCCCCAGGTGGATGTCCGGCCAGCTGGAGGACAATCAAGACCTGATGGACGCAGCCGTCGATCGGGCTCGCGCCGCCTTTCAGGGAGTGCAAGCGGGTAACGTGCTCCCGGTGCCACTGCATGCGCGCGACTGCGCGCGCTGTGACGCGCGCGACATATGCCGGCGGCCGCTTTCCGCGCCGTCTCCAGACGAGCCAGGGTCCGAGGAATGAGGGGCTCGGTTCCAGCTGCTCCGAGCGCCATTACCCAGATACCGGGACTTTCGCGCAACGCCGTCATCGCCGCCAGCGCCGGAACCGGTAAGACCCAGAAGCTTACCGACATTTACCTGGTCGCGGTGTTGGGGCTCGGCCCCGACGGGCGCACGGTTTCGTCCGAGCGCATCGTGGCCACCACGTTTTCGCGCTCTGCTGCCCAGGAGATTCGCGAACGGCTCGAAGTCCGGCTCGGCCGGTTGTGCAACGGAGAAGGCTTGGGCGAGGAGCGTCTGCTGCGCGAGCTGGCGACCGCGCTAGAGGTGGCCCCGGCGGAGCTTCGACAGCGAGCCAACCGCGCGCTCGAACAGCTGCCACTTTCGACCATCGACACGCTGCACGGATTGGCCCTGAATCTGGTAAGGAGTTTCGCGCTCGATCTGGGTTTTCCACCAAGCTTGGTGGTCCTCGAAGAAGAGGAAGCGCTGGCGGACACGGCGGCGACCGTGGATAGCGTCTTCACTTCTGCTTTGGAGGAAGGCGGTGAGCCCGCTCTGGCTGCGGTCCGGCTCATCGATGCCTGTGTGGGACTTGAGAACGCGCGTTTCGAGGTGGCAACGCTGATCGAGCGTTTGAATGATGAAGCAATCTTACCGGCCGATCTCGCCACCGGCCTTCACGTAAAAGCGCGCGATGAGCTCATCGGTGACTTGTGCGCACAGGACCAGACCAGCGAGGTTCCAGGCCTTAAAAGCCTTTTGCAGGCGCTGCTGCATGGCAAACGCCCGGCGCTTTCGGATCTCTCCGAAGCGCTGGCGCGCTTCTTGGCAGCGCTGAGCTCACGGCGCCGTCGCGACGACGCGAGCTTGCAAACCCTCCTGCGCAGCGCTGGTGGAAACACCGCAGCCGAACGACTGCACGCGCTTTCGGAATTTCTGCTCCGCGCCGAAGACCTCGACCAAGAGGTTTCCCGGGTGATCCAGTTGATCAGCGAAGTCCAGCGCCGGCTCAGCGCATCGCGGGCGGCGCGCGGGGTTGCAAGCTTCGGGGACTTATTGCGAATCGCACGGAAAGGTTTGCGAGATCACCCGGAGCTCGCGCTGGCGGCTGCTCTGCGCATCGACCTCTTGTTGGTGGACGAATTCCAGGACACCAACGGGGCGCAGCGCGACTTTCTACTGCTTTTGAGGGAGCGACCGGAAAGTATTCGGCTGCGGCGGCCCGGCGACCTCCCGACCGTAAACGACATTTCGGAACGCGGCTTAGTGGTGGTGGGCGACCGCAAGCAGTCGATTTACGGTTTTCGAGGCGCCGATGTCGCGGTTTTCGCGCGCTTCGCGGCCGAGCTCGCCGGAGAGGCCGCGGCGGAAGCCCTGGCTCTGCGCGGCGTTCGCGTTACCTCCGAGCCCCGGGCAGCTTTCCACAGCTTGCGCCAAAACCATCGTTGTGCCCTTGCGATCCTGGATGCGGTCAACCGGATCGCCCAACACGACTTCGAAGCAGAGCCCGTACACGCGTTCGAAATTCGATACATGCCGGCCGAGCTGCTTGCACCTCCGGAGGAAGCAGGAACGGAGCTGGGGCGAGTGACGCTAATAGAAGATGACGGCACCGTCCCCGCGAACGCATCGGCGCTTGCGTTGGGAGCGCGCGGCGCATTGCGATCCGCCCTTTTAGCCGGAAGTTTTTGTGAGCGCGCGCGTTGGGAAGGTTTTGGCTGGCGCGACATCGCGGTACTGGCGCGGCGAAGGGCCACCCTGGCTTTGGTCGAGCTCGCGCTCGAGGAGCGCAAAATTCCGTTCGTCGTATCGGGCCGAGCATTATATGCCACCGTCGAAGTGCGCGACCTCTTCTCTGCACTTCGTCTTGCGGTGGATCCACTGGACCGGCGCGCGCTCAGCGTGGTCGCGCGCGGCACTTTGGGGGGGCTCTCGGATTCTACCCTGGCGGAGCTCTCGCGCGAGGATCACGGACTTCGAACACCGGATCAGTGGCGACAAGTCGAAATCCGAGATGAAGCCGAGCGGGCGGCAGTAGCCGAGCTGGGCTCTCGTCTCGAAGTCTGGATTCGGACCGCCCCGAGATTGTCACCGCGTGACGCCATCCAATTCGCCCTCGAGTGTTTCCAGCTCGAGTCGGTGTTTTCCGGGTTGACCCGTCCCGAAGCGCGGCTCGGCAACGTCGGCCGGTTACTCGAAATTGCCGCGCACCACGGCGGCAGCCTGCCGAGCTTCGTGCGCTGGCTCGGCCGGCAGATTGCCCTCGACGCAGACGAATCGGAAGCCGCGGTATTTTCCGAAGAGGACGACGCGGTGAGGCTCTTGA
>DASXTY010000908.1:0-3105 GCA_036505155.1 Polyangiaceae bacterium
ATGGCGGGGAGGATGAACGACTGCCACACGTGCGCCTGCACACCCTCGGCTTGGAGCGCCTGGTTTAGCCGGTCGCGAAACTGGCGAGCATCGCCAGCATGGCCGAGCACGTCCATGTCGAAGCGAATGACGTAATTGTACCAATTGTGCGCGCATCCGTTCGGTTCGAATGGAAGAATCAGTCCTGGGACCTGACGCAAGCCTTCGGTCAAGGCCTCCGCATTCGCCTTGTGGACAGCAAGATACCGGTCGAGCTTGGTCAGCTGAGCGCGGCCGAATGCTGCCGTGAGGTCGTTGTTGCGATACATCCAGCCCAGAGCGTAGGCGTGATAGTCGCGCTGCTCCAACGGACTCCGCGTCTCCCCGAATGACCAGAGGGCGCGCGCCGGCTCGAGCATCCCCTCGTCGTTGGTGACGAACATGCCGCCTTCGCCGCTGCACAGGCTCTTGTTCTGGTTGAAGCTGAACGCTGCGCAGTCGCCGATGGTTCCGACCTTGCGCCCCTTGTACTGCGCGCCGTGAGCTTGGCACGCGTCTTCGATCACCTTGATGCCATGCCGGCGAGCAATGGCGAGAATCTCGTCCATCGGCGCGGGTAAGCCGTGGAGATGGACCGCTATGATGGCTTTGGTGCGCGGTGTGATGGCCGCCTCAATCTTGCGCGCATCGATATTCATGCTGTCGAAGTCGATGTCGACGAACACCGGGATGCAGCTGTGGTGCAAGATGCAGGTGGCCGAGGAGCTCCAGGAATAAGCGGTGACGATGACTTCGTCTCCGGTACCGCATCCGGCGGCCGCCACGCACATGTGCATCGCCGCGGTGCCCGAATTGGTGGTTATTGCCCTCAGGTTACCGTTCCATTCCGCGAATTCCCGCTCGAAGGCAACGCAATTCGGCCCGAACGCGTGATTGGTTCCTTCGAGGGATTCGAGCACCAGACGCCGATCGATCTCATCGATGGGCGGCCAGTCCTTGATGGCGCCGTCCGGGATCGCCTTTTTTCCGCCGTTTATTGCGAGTGTGCTCTTGAGCGCGCTCATGTCTATTCCTAACGCGGCGACTATCCCCGGACCCGTATGGCCCAGGTCAGCCGGCTCAAATTCTTGATCACGTTGGGGACTCGTTTGAGGAGGTTTATCGAAGGCGGGCGCTTTTCCATGACCCGAATTGGGATTTCGACGATGCGAATTTGCTGCCGGTAAGCGCGGATCACGAGCTCGCTGGCGAACACGTCTTTGTCCACCACGCAGGCCCGTACGATTTCCACCAGCCGATCGCGGCGGAAGGCCTTGAGCCCATGGGTGTCCGTGCCTGGAAAGCCGAGCAAAGCTTTGAGCAGCGTGGTGTATACGATGCTGGCAGCGTGGCGGAGTAGGGGGCGCTCGTCCTGGGCTCCACCGATGAGCTTGGAGCCGATGACCATTTCCGCTTTTCCACTGGCTAAGAGCTCGATCGCTCGGGCGTGGAATTCGGTGTCGCAGAGGTCGATTTCATCGCACACCACGAATTGTCCGCGCGCCTTGAGGATCCCTTCCCGAAGCGCTTTGCCGTAATTCGCTTCACCCAATGAAAGCAGCTGAACCTGGGGGAATTTCCGTCCCAGCTCTTGCGCTATCGCCACGGTACCGTCTCGTGACCCATTTTCGGCCAGCACCACCTCGTAACGCCACTCCAGCGGTGCCAGCCGTTCGCGCAAATCCACCATCGCCGCGTGTAAAATCGCCTCCTCGTTGTAAACGGGAATTACGATGGAGACCAGCGGAGTTTCGGCCGAGTCGTTCACGTTTTGGTCCGGCTGTCGCGACTCGAGGAATGAAGGAGCATCTGCTGGGCTCTGGTTGCAGCCTGCTTTCCGGCGAGGAGAGCATCCTCCATCGAGGAATAGGTCCACTCCCCGTACCGGCCCGCGCTCACCATTCCAATTTCTTCCAAAAATGGTCGGATCACCTGCATCGCTGGTTCGTGATGGGCGTCGAAAATGACGTAAGCAAATTCTATCTTGCGCAGCCGGACGAAAGCGACCTCGCTAGGCCCGCCGATGAGACCCATTTCCGAGAGCCCGTCGATGACACCGGGGAGCAGTTGGTCGAGATCCGGTTCGCTCCGTGAGGCGAGCTCGACGTAGAGATTGGCTTTGCCGGCAGGGGCCATGGCAGAAGAAAAATTGGAATAACAACCAACGCGGTAAAAGGGGTACTTCGGTTCGGGAACATACACCCAGTGCAGGTCCTGCCGGCAGCGACCGGTCAGGGCAACATCCAGGTAATACAGGTGCGTGCAGCGCAACTTGGCTGCGGCCTCGCGTACCGGCTCCGGGGGCCCATCCAGCAGTCCGACCAGCACCGGCAGTGGAATGGTATTCACCAACACTTGGTAACCCACCACCTCGTCGTCGAAGTGGACCCGCCGACGCACAAAGTCAATGCTTCTCGGTGCACGGCTCAACTCGATGAGACCGAGCTCTCGGCTTATGGAACGGGTGAGCTCGCCGATGCCGAGCCGCGGGTACAGAAAATTGGTGTTGTAGCCAAGCTCACGATCATTCAGCCCGACCGCGCCCGCGATGACATCTTCGAGCGCGGGCAGAGGCACGAAACGCTGACACCAGGCGCTGGTGATTTCGCTCGGCGGCACCCCCCAGAGCCGAGAGTTATAGGGGATCATGAAATGGCGGCTGATGCCCTGGCCAAAATGAACGTCGCAGAAGTCCTCGAAGTTCTTTGGCTCGGGCTTGGTCTCTGCGAAATGGGCTTGCAAAAACCCGAACACGCACTCGTACGCGACTTGGGGCGGCAAGCCAAAAGTGTTGGCTTGAAATGGATAGCGCGTGTAAACGCCGTGTGACCAAATCCTGCTGTTGCGCTGCACGACCAAGTGGTCGTCGCCGATCCAACCCAGCACCTGTTCTCGGATGGATGGAGTGCGGACGTGCAAAAGATGGCCCGTTCGATCGAAGCGATAGCCCCCGTCTTCGATGGTCACGGCGTGCCCGCCCGGCCAGGGCAGCCGCTCGAAAAGTCGAAAATCGACGTTCGCTTCCCGCAGGCTGAGCGCAACGCTCATCCCGGTCAGCCCCGCGCCCAGGATCACCACCGGCACTTC
>DASXTY010000909.1:0-6368 GCA_036505155.1 Polyangiaceae bacterium
CAAGGTGACCAAGGGATAGTCGCGGTAGCGAGCCTTCCCGATGTTCAAGAAGATCCTGATCGCAAACCGAGGCGAGATCGCGATTCGGATCATCCGCGCTTGCCGTGAGCTTGGGATCGGAACGGTCGCCGTGCATTCGGACGTGGACTCGAGCTCCCTGCATGTGCGCCTGGCCGAACGAGCTATATGCATTGGCCCCGCGCCGGCCGCCAAGAGCTATCTGAACGTTCCCGCCATCATCAGCGCTGCGGAAGTGACCGCTGCCGATGCCATCCATCCCGGTTACGGATTTCTGTCAGAAAATGCGGAATTTGCGGAAGTGGTGGAGCAGTGCGGGCTACATTTCGTGGGGCCATCTTCTAAGGCCATGCGCCTTTGGGGCGACAAGCTCCAGGCGCGCGCCACTGCAGAGCGCCTCGGTCTCCCCTTGCTTCCCGGAAGCGCCGTGCTGGAACGGATAGAGCAGGCCGAAGCGGAGGCCCTGCGCATTGGCTATCCGGTCATCATCAAGGCGCGCGGGGGCGGTGGCGGACGGGGCATGCGGGTCGTGCTGTCCGGCGCCGAGATGCGGCGCGCCTTCGAAGCCGCCAGCGCGGAAGCCATGAACGCATTTCGCAATCCCCAGCTCTATCTCGAGCGGTTTCTGGAGCGTCCGCGACACATCGAGTTTCAAGTGCTGGCCGACCAGCACGGACAAGTGTGGACCCTAGGTGAGCGGGAATGTTCGCTGCAGCGGAAGAACCAGAAACTCATCGAGGAGGCCCCCAGCCCCGCGGTTTCGGAGTCCCTGCGCGCGCGCATGGGCGAGGTCATCCGCTCCGCGATGAGCGAAACCGGCTACACATCGCTGGGAACCCTGGAGTTTCTCATGGACGAAAAGGGTGAGCTCTATTTCATGGAGATGAACACCCGGGTGCAGGTCGAGCATCCGGTAACGGAAATGACAACCGGCGTTGACCTCGTGATCGAGCAAATTCAGGCGGCCGCCGGGGAAAAACTGGACTTGCCCGATACCCGGCCCTGGAAGTTTCGCGGACACGCGATCGAGTGCCGCATCATGGCGGAAGATCCGAAGACCTTCTCGCCGTGCCCCGGCAAATTGACCGAATATCATCCGCCCGGCGGCACCGGCATTCGAGTGGATTCCGGGGTGTACGGGGGCTGGACCGTCCCGCCTCACTACGACTCGCTACTGGCTAAAGTGATTGCCGCGGCACCCACCCGAGAGCTCGCTCTGCGCCGCATGCGTCGCGCTCTGGATGAGTTCCTCATCGGCGGCATCCGCACCAACCTCGAGCTCCACCGCCGGCTCCTGGATGACGCGGAGGTGCGCGAAGGGAAGCTGAACACCGGCATCGTGGAGCGGGTGGTCCGGGAGCTCTAAAGTTGCTCTACTCCGGAAGGTAGTTAGTGCACGAGCTAGGAGCCAAGGTGCTCGAGGGTGACCTCCGGGCGGTAGCGCGCGCTTGCCGTTGGGTTGACGATCGCACTCCGGGTTACCTGGATCTGCTTCGAGATTTGTACCCGCATACCGGTGCGGCGTGGTGGGTTGGAGTGACGGGCGGACCCGGCGCAGGAAAGAGCACCTTGGTGGATCGGCTGATTGCGCGCTTCCGTTCCGAGGAGCTGCGCGTGGCGGTGGTGGCGGTCGACCCCACTAGCCCCTTCAGCGGCGGGGCCATTTTGGGGGACCGGATCCGCATGCAGAGGCATTTTCAGGACGAGGAGGTGTTCATTCGTTCGGTGGCCACCCGCGGCGCACTGGGCGGGCTTTCGCGATCGGCGGTCGACGTGGCTCGAATCCTGGAAGCATGGGGCGCCGGGGTGGTTCTGATTGAGACGGTGGGCGTGGGACAAGATGAGCTCGAGGTGGCACGCACCGCGCACAGCACGCTGGTGGTCGTGTCGCCGGGCCTGGGGGATGCCGTGCAAGCGCTCAAGGCGGGTGTTTTGGAGTGCGCCGACGTGTTTGCCGTCAACAAGGCAGACCGACCCGGTGTGGATACCACGGTTCGAGATCTGGAACTGATGATCGCCCTCGGCTCACCGAGCATGGCGAATTCGCGCACATCGCGCGCGCATTCCGCGCCGTCGGTAACGCCCGAAAAGTCGGAAGAGACCTCAGAGCACTGGGTGGTCCCGGTAGTGCGCTGTATCGCGACCGAGGACTCGGGCACGAGCGAAGTTTTGGAAAACTTGAAAGCGCACCGCCGCTGGCTCGACAGCAGCGAAGCCGGACGCATCCGGCGCTTGGCACGGACGCGTGAGCAACTGCTTGGATTTCTTCGGGACGAGCTGGTGGGTGAGCTCAGCCGAGAGCTCGAGCAGGCCATCGACGCCGCCGCCGAAGCGGTTGCTCGGCGAAGCACGGATCCTTACACCGCGTGTGAGCGACTGCTCCACGAGTTTCGCGGTGGAGGCCTCGAGTCGTCATAGTTCCAGCACCAGTTTGTCTCTGCGTGTGAAGATGCCCCGAATTGGGGCAAAGCCTGTCAGTAGGGACAGGGCTCGTAGCAGCGAAGAAACTCAAGGCAGATGCAATCCGAGCGGCAGGCGTTCACGGCGGCTGAGTAACACTGCCCACCCTTGAAGATGGCTCTACCAACGCACTCAGTGCAAGTTGCGTTGCCAGGCCCACCCTCACAAGCTGCTAGCAGCGCACTCGTTACCGCACACCGATGGCTGGCAGAAACACGAATCAGCGTGGTTTGCGAACTGGGTCATGCCTCGATTGTGAGACTCCATACAGCACTGTAGGCAACTGAAGTCCAAGGGGCAGATGCCCGCGGCACCTCCAACTGAGGCGTCTTTGGCAGTGGCGCCTCCGCAACCTTGACTAGAGGCGTCCCCGGCGTGGCCAGCAAAGAATCTCGATGGGGGCTCCGCCTGTTCGGCGCACGACTGCAACGCGATCAACGTTAGCGCAGCCGTCCAGTGGTACGCGCGCGCCATCACGTGCGTCGCCATTGCCGTTGCCTCCGTTCTGCCTGGAGAATCCCAGCCCAGCCACAGTTTGCCCGAATCCCTTGGCGGGCGCAAGCCTTCTCCGAAACGGTACAAAACACTGGAAGTCTAAGTGGGACCTCCGTTCCCATCCATGTCGCGCCATTGGAAACTCAACCTGCTTTCGCACCCTTACGAATTTTTCGCCGAGATCTAACTGGGACCTTTCGCTCCAGAATCTGCAATCATGATGCCGAAGCCCCAGGCCGATACATAATTATCGATCTTCACGAAAACTCGATTGGTTCCGGCCCGCAAGCGGATCGCTGCCGAGTCCTCCCCAGGACTGTATGCGCGCCGGATCTCGTTCTGGTGGACCAGCTCGCCATTTAGCCAGATTCGAATGCCGTCGTCGCTACCGCATCGCAAAACGGTTTCACCCGCGCGGGCCGACTCGAATTCCGTGTAGGCATAGGCGCAAGCCCACTCGTGTCGACCGATCGCGGCGTCCAGACTCAGATGCCCGCGCTTGGCCTCGACTCTCTTCCACCCGAGAGGCGCGGCCGGGGCGCCGTTGGTAGCGCCGTCGTAGGTGCGCTTGAGGTCCACTGAGCCATCGCCCCGATGGGTAAAATCGGTTTCCACCGGAGTTGGCAAATCGAGGGAAACGCTGCCGCGCTCGGGGCTCGGAAATGGTCCGATGACATAAAACGTTTTCAGAAACTCGGCTTCGGCTTGCTGCTGCGCCGAATCCCAACTGGCGCGCAACACTCTGGAATCTACCTTCGGAAAGCTCTTGCCGCTGGTCGGCACCAATGTCTTTTTGACATCGAGCGGCGGAAGCTCGTCGCCGTAAGCGGCGATCATCTCGTCGCACATCTCCACCATCCGATCCATCGGCAGCGTGGCAGCCGTCAGCGGATCGAACAGACAGGCCTGGTACAGGTGGTCGCGTCGGCCTTCGGTAGCGGCCCGGATGAAGAGCTCGTGCTGAATAACGTGCGGCTGAATATACCCCACCAATTGGGGCGGGAGCTCCCCGACCTGCGCGTGGTGCAGTCCGGTCCGATCCACTAGAGTTGGCGCCTCTGCAATGGCGGTGCGGGGTAGGTTCGAAATGGTGCCGCCGTTGGGCAGATTGCCGTAAATAACCGAAGGAGCACCGGTGACGATGCTCTTCATGATGATGGCGCCATATTCGTGGCTCAAGTGCACGTCGGTTACCGGCTGATCGCTGCGACTGAATTCTTTCAATTGCTCGAACTCGTCGACGATGGAGTCGCAGCGGCGCAGGTATTCGTCGATGGGAACGCTGTATTTCCGGATGGAATCGGCGCCGTGGCGGATGAAAAACGGGCAATATTCAGCGTTGTGCTCGCTGGACTCGGTCACGAAATGACCCAGCCGTTTCATCAGCTCGAATCGCACCTTGTTGGAGGCGTAGATATTGGGGTTCCGCATGGCTTCGAAGAGTCGCGGATACAAGTCGACCCCATTTTTCTGGATGCTGAGATAAAACGCCATGTGGTTGATGCCGGCACAGACGAAGGCAACTTCGGAGGGATTTTCCCCGAGGTAGTGCATTAGCTGGTCGAAGGTGCCCTGAACGCTGTGGCAGAGCCCGACCGCGCGAATATCGCTGGTGCGGGAGACGGTCTGCATGTTCATTGACATCGGGTTCGAGTAATTGAGCAGGTACGCGCGCGGGCAGAGCTCGGTCATGTCCCGGCACATCGAAGAGAGCATGGGGAAAGTCCGGAGCGCCCGAAACAGGCCGCCCGGACCGGTGGTGTCGGCAATGGTGAAGTTCAATCCGTATTTGCGGGGTATTTCGAAGTCGACCAGCGTGCTGTCGAAGCCGCCAATTTGCACCATGTTGATGACGAAGTCCGCGCCGTCCAGAGCCTGACGGCGATCGAGGGTGGTCTCGATGCGCGGATTGGCGCCCAGTGCCTTGGCGACTTTCCGGCACAGGCTTCCCGCCACCTCCAAGCGCTCGGGATCGATATCCATGTACGCCATGTGCGCAGTTTTGAATTCAGGAACCGACAGGATGTCTCCGGTGAGGTTACGTGAAAACACCACGCTGCCGGCGCCGATCATTGCAACCTTGATCATGTTTGCCTCCAGACTACGGAACCTGACTCATATTAGCGCCGCTCGGTTGAAAGTGTCTAGCGCTCCCCCTCGTATATCGCAAGCAGCCGCCGCACCGCATCCGACGGGGAAAGCTCGCCCTGCTCGACCGCGCGCTCCATCTCGCTATATGCGGCTTTCACTCGGGGGCTGGCCAAAAATCGCAGCGTGAGCTCCGCATCCAGAAGGCTGCGCAGCGCGCTTCGTAGTTGCTCTTGGCGCTTGCGCGATAGGGCGCCATTTGAGGCGAGCCAGCTCCGGTGCAAGAGCACCTTTTGCCACACCTGGTCCATGCCCCGGGATTCCAGCGCGCTCGCGTTGAGCACCGGCGGAAACCACCCCCAGGAATCCGGCGGACGCAAGATGGATAGTCCTGAAGCGTATGCCCGCGCGCAGTTTTCGGCGCGTTCCACGCCATCGCCATCGGACTTGTTGACGACCAGAACGTCGACCAGCTCCATCACTCCACGCTTGAAACCCTGAAGCTCGTCTCCCGACCCCGCAGTCACCAGCAAGACGAACGAATCGACCATCTCGGATACCGCGTGCTCGGACTGACCGGTGCCCACGGTTTCGACCATCACCACGTCATAGCCGGCTGCTTCGCACACCAGCAGCGACTCGCGCGTTCGCGGGGCAACCCCGCCTTTAAATCCGCCGGATGGGCTCGGTCGAATGAAAGCGTCGGCCGCAACCGCTAGACGCGGCATTCGGGTCTTGTCGCCCAAAACGCTTCCACCGGAGACCGAGCTCGATGGGTCCACGGCGAGCACCGCCAGCCGGTGTTTCAAGCCGAGCAGGTGGACCCCCAGCGCGTCGATGAACGTGCTTTTGCCCACACCGGGGGCGCCGCTCACCCCCAGCCGAATCGACTGGCCGGTCCGCGGCCCAATTATTCGAAGCAGCCGGGCTGCACATTCGCTGTCCTCGGGGCTCGCGCTTTCGACCAGAGTGATGGCCTTGCTCAAGGCGCGGCGGTCGCCACCGATAAGGCGCTCGGCAAGCACCAAAACCTCCGACTCGGCATTCGGCTGCCCTGGGCTGCGCTCGCGTCTGCTGGTCACGGTCCGGGCTTTGCGGTGGGTTTTGGATGACCGAGCAGCGAAAGCACCCGATCGGCTGCATCCGATAAAGGAGTGCCCGGGCCGAACACCGCTGCCACGCCGCGCTTTTCGAGCCAGGCTCGATCGGGCTCCGGAATGATTCCTCCACACACCACCAACACCTCGGGCGCACCTTGTGTTTTCAGCTGCTCGACGAGCTCGGGGACCAGCGTGGTGTGGGCACCC
>DASXTY010000910.1:0-8056 GCA_036505155.1 Polyangiaceae bacterium
TCCAGTTTCACACTCCGTCGGGTCCGCTGCACGTCGCCTGCTCGGTCGGCGTCGCCACCTTCCCATCCGGCGGCACCAGCTGGGAGGCGCTGTTCAAGGCAACCGACGAGGCCCTATACGCTTCCAAACGCGCGGGGCGGGACCGAGTGACGGCTTGGAGCCCAAAGCTCCAAGGGTGCGCTGCCTAGTACCACCGGTGTTTTACCGGGGCCTTAACCAGATTTGCCCGGCGTGGGTGTGGGTGTGCGCGGGGAAAAAATGCACCGTTCGCGGGTGAAACCGTGCGAACATGCACGGGTCCCATGAAACAGCACATCCTCACTCTGAGCTTTGATGACGGGTTCATCGACTCGTTTACCCGCGCCGCGGCGATCTACGAAAAGTTCGGACTATCAGCCTGCCTGAACGTCATCGCCACCGGACACCTCATCGATCCGGCGACCATCGACGAATGGCATGCAGGTTTCCCTAAGGGCGATTTTGCGCTCTGGAACCAGCTAAAGGCGCGCCGTCATGAGGTTATGCCGCACGGCTACCGCCACGCGAATAAGGCGCGCATGCCGTTCGAAGAAGCCAAAGATCTCATCTTGAAGTGCCTGGACGTGTTCTCGAAGAACTTGGATGGTTTCGACGCTAAGCAGGCGGTGTTCAACTTTCCCTACAACGCGTCGACTCCCGAAATCGAAGCCTGGCTACCCACCGTGGTGGGCGCTTTTCGCACCGGCGGCGGCGCCCTTCAGCCGCTTCCCGGCCCGAACACGGTAAAAGTCACCAGCGGCGGATCAGGTCCGGGCAATTGCGAAGATCATCTCGACCAATGCGTAAAGGATCTGCTGGCTACCGAATCAGGCTGGGTGGTTTACAACACGCACGGGCTCGACCAGGAGGGCTGGGGCCCAATCCGCGCAAGTTACCTCGAGGAGCGCCTGGCCGCCTGGACGCAAATACCGAGCCTGGCGATTCTTCCGACCGGCGCAGCGCTCTGGGCCAGCGCAAGTGGCGCAGCACTCCCCGCTCCATCTCAGTAGCGGTCGTCTGCGCCGCACCGTCTTGAGCAGCCTCGCGGTGTATGGAATCGATGGCTGGCCATCCATTGGAGTTTTACTAATGTCCCCGGTTCACCAGGGCCCCAACGCGCGACAGAAATACTTGGCATGCCAATATCTTTTTCGCCGGGGCACCCTCTCCTCCCTGGGGTCAGTCCCGTGCGAAAGATTTTCGAAGGTCTCACGCTTGCCGATACCGAGAATACGCGCGCCCGCGTTCAAACTGCGCCTAGATAATATCCAGGGAACGGGCTTGCGTCAGCACCCGCTGCAGACGCTCGCCGCGGCCCACCTCGTCTGACCAGCGCTGCACCTCATTCATGTCCATGCCTCCGAGGCGCTGTCGAGCGATGATGAGCTCGACCGCCGCCAGCGCGGCACCGGGACCTGGTCGCAGCAGGTGCGTCACCAGTAGGAGCTCGGGCCTTATGAAGCGCACCTCATCAAGTTCGTGGACAGCCTGTGAGGTGGTCAGAATCTCCCGGTTAAAGCGACTATTTTTGAATGCAATGAGGTCCACTACCGACCCTTGGTAAAGCAGATGACACACCTCGAACACCTCGTCGGACTCGCGAGACGAGTCGGGCGATTGCGGTAGAGCCCAAGCCGGGTCCGCCAGCATCTTGCCAACACTGGCGTGGGCTTCGTTTATGACCGCCGATGAAAGTGCTACATCCAGATCGTCTGTATGCGTCTTTCGTGCCCAAAGAATCTGGGCCAGACCACCAATCACTGCGTAGTCTGCATTCTTGGTCAGCTCACGAACCCGCGAGACAATTTCCAGCAGCTTCATGCGTGGTTTCCCGAGTGTATCGCGACTGGCGTCGATACTGCCCAGAAAGCGTGCCGGCTCGAGGGCGAACACTGCGTAGGCCATCAGCTGATTTTACCACGGGCAGCGCCGTTCGTCCGGGTTACTGGACGAGCACGAGCTCTGGAGCAAGCAAATGGTGCGGGGACGCGCGTTGCCCCGGATCGGTTCGACAAGGAGCTCCTCGGTCTCAGGATCCTGAGTGAGCGCCCTGGCGCACTCACCCCAATCATCGGCGTCCTCAGCTCGAATCATGCATCATCATGATTCTGGAAGCAGTCGAACTGCACCAGAACGACCGGCGGGCCCGAACCGGTTTTCGTGCAGCTGATCGGCGTCCCATCCCGCGATGTGAACGTGTCTATGGTGTTCATCGAACTTGCGCTTGAGCCCCGAACGCGTACCCGCCGGCCCGGCACTCGCTCATGGGCGCTGACAGGGCTCGGCGTTCAAGGACCGCATGAAAGGGTAGCGCAAGCGCTTGGCCGCCCAACGTATCATCGGCGCTCTGGACGAGACGCTGCATGCGGGTCAAACGCTGAAGAAGTGTTGGCCTGTCCACCCGAGCTGTGGCGTGTTAGGAGGTCGCCGTTGAGCATCGGCTACGGAATTGCTTGGTATCCGGAGGCGTGGCCGGAATCGCGCTGGGAGGCGGACGTCCATTGGTTTCGGGTGGCGAAGTTCAATGTAGTGCGGCTCGCTGAATATGCGTGGCACCGAATGGAGCCCGAGGACGGCAAGTTCGACTTCGAATGGTTGGATCGGGCCATCGCGTTGCTCGATCGAGCCGGCCTCAATGTCGTGCTCGGCACACCGTGCGCACGACCGCCGGCGTGGCTAATCCGAAAAGAACCCGATGCGATGGTGAACCCCGGGAGAGAATCCGCCCGCAAGTCGCATAGCGGCCGACCGTCTAGCGAAGTCTATCGGCGATACTGCGCACGGATTTCGGCTGAAATGGCCAAGCGCTACGGCCGTCATCCTCGCGTTCTCGGCTGGCAAATTGATAACGAATACAACCGAAGCCGGCTCAGCTACGACGACGACACCATTGGACAGTTTCGACGCTGGCTCGAGCAGCGGCATGTCTCGATTGAAGCGTTGGCGCACCGCGAGCGCGGCCTGATTTTTCCACGCGAGTGGCGATCATTCGACGACATTGTCCTTCCTGAAGCCGCGGAACGGATGCCCGATTTAGCCATCGAGTGGCACCGATTTCTCACCCACCTGTTCCGGGTCTATCAGAAGGCACAGCTAGACGCGATTCTGACTCATGCGGAACCGCGTCAATGGCGCAGCACAAATTCCATCGCGTGGCTGGCAATGTTCGATCACAACCAGATCGCCGCTGACCTCGACTTTGTGTCCTGGGATAACTACTGGCCCACCTACACCTTCCCTCCAGCATCGGTTCCCGACCCAGCGCAAGAGGCGCTCGGCCACGCCTACCACCGGGGAATGAAGCGCAAGAACATCTGGCTGCTCGAAACTCAGTTCGCGAGCGTCGCGGACTGGGCCAGCGTGAACGTTCGACTCGACCCGGGCGTGGTTCGACTCCGCGCGTGGCATGCCGTGGCTCACGGTACTGACGGCCTGGTTTTCTGGCAAACCCGTATGTCGCTTGCCGGCGGGGGGGAACTGCACGGTTCGCTTCTTGGCCCGGACGGAACGCCGCGACCAGGCATCGAGGAAGTGGCTCAACTCGGAGAGGAGCTAGAGAAGGCTTCCCCGTTCTTAAAAGACACTTGTCCCAAGGCACGCACTGCGCTGATTCATTCCTTCGAGTCGCGCTGGGCAGTCGAACGGCAAAAGTTCCACCAGGATTTCGACTATGTAATGCACTTGCATGACCACTATTCACCGCTCTGGCGGCGCAACTTAGGTGTGGATGTGCTGGCTCCAAACGCGTCGCTGGACGGCTATGAAATGGTTGTGGCAACGGCGGTGTGGCTCCTATCGGACGAAGCGGCTGCGAATCTTGAGCTTTACGCAAAGACCGGCGGTCACCTGGTTATCGGGGTTCGAACCGGCGCGCGCACCGAGCACAATCACACGCGCGAAGCCCGTCAGCCGGGTCCGCTAGCGTCAGCCGCCGGGGTCGAAGTCGAAGAGTACTACCCGATACTGGAGCCGGTATCGGTTCAGGGGACGCCGGGCTCGGCCATGAAGGGAGTGGCGCACATATGGGCGGAGCGACTCCGCATTCGAGAAAATGACGTCCAGGTGCTCGCGAGGTTCGGTTCCAAGAGCGGTTGGCTTGCTGGGCAGCCTGCGGTGACAACTCGACGCTTCGGCAAAGGCAGCATATCGGTATTGGGCGCGTGGTTCAAACCGCGCCTATTGGATCGAATCATCGGCAAGTTGCTCAAACTTTCGAAGATACAATCCGTCGCCACAACCAACGGGGTCGAATACGCGGTCCGTCAAGGCGGCGGTAGCTCAGCCGTATTTCTGATCAATCATTCGAAAAACCCGGTCATCGCCCAAGTACCGAGCGGCACCGAGCTGCTCACGTCAAAACCATCCCGCGGAACCTGGAAGCTCGGGCCTCGTGGCGTCGCAGTCATCGTTTTGGATCGACAAACCACCCCGTCTCGCAAGCAGAGATCCCGCAAGCCTCCGCGTCGGTAAAGAACAGGAGAAAGAGCATTATAATATGAAAGTGTTCGCCGGAGCGTCTCATCGAGAGCTGGCGCGTGAGATTTGCGCGCAGCTGGGCATTTCACTCGGGCGCTCGCACACGACGCGATTTTCAAACGAGAACCTGAAAGTCAAAATCGAAGAGAATGTTCGCGAGCAGGACGTGTTCGTGGTGCAAACCTCGTGCCCCCCGCTGTCGGAGCACATCGTCGAGCTCTTGATCATGCTGGACGCCCTTCGTTCGGCGTCCGCGCAACGTGTAACCGCCGTGATTCCGTATTTCCCCTACGCGCGCAGCGACAAGAAGGACGAGCCTCGCATTTCGATCGCCGCCCGGTTGATGGCCGATTTGCTGGTGACGGCGGGCGCTAATCGCGTGCTGACGGTCGATCTGCACTCGCCGCAGATCCAGGGCTTCTTCTCGGTGCCATCCGACCAGCTAACGGGTGTGCCCTTGCTGTGCAATCGCCTGCGGGAGGGCGATCTGTCCAACACGGTGGTAGTCGCGGCTGACGTCGGAGAGGCGAAGGACGCAGGGCGCTTCGCGAAGGAGCTCGAGCTACCACTGGCGTTCATCGACAAGCGGCGCGAGGGTGACGACGAGGACGCCCATCCCGCGCACGTGGTCGGCGAAATCGTCGACAAGAATTGCTTGCTCGTCGACGACGAGATCGCAACCGGCGGCACCTTGCTCAACGCCGCCGATTTCTTGCTCGAGCGTGGGGCGCGCTCCGTGTCTGCCGCGGTCGTGCACCCCGTGCTTTCTGGACGGGCCGGCGAGCGCTTGCGCTCCTCTCGTCTGGAGCGCCTGTTCGTGACCAACACCATCCCTATCCCAGCCGAGAAGCAAGCACCGCAGCTCGAAATCCTCTCGCTAGCGCCCCTGCTCGCCACCGCGCTCACGCACATTCACAGCGGCAGCTCGATCTCGGCGCTGTTCGACTCGTAATCCGCCCGCCGGCCTCGCATGCGAGCAATCCGTAGATTCGGCGAACGGGTATCCAGGAGCATCATGCGTCCTGGGCTGCGTCCAGAGCCGGCGCTCTCACTGGCGGCGCTACGCATCGTGGTTGCGGCGCTGGTTTTGGTCGCGCCCGGGTTTCGTGAGGGCGTTCAGGTAGCGGCTCAAGATCCGCGCCGCTGGGTGGCTCCCGAGGGGCTCGGCTGGTTCGTGAGCACCGTTCCCATCAACCCGAAGCTGGCGGTCTTGTCGCAGTTGGTTTGCGCGTTCGCGGGGTTTGCCGCCATCGCCGGCGTGTACACGAGACCGGCGCTCGGGGCCCTCACGGTGTCTTCCTTTTATTTATATTCGATCGCGCAGCTCTCCGGATTCGTTTGGCATGACGCGCACCTGCTTTGGTTCTCGGCGCTCTTGGCGCTGAGCCCCTGTGATGACGTGCTCGCCGTGGACGCGCGCCGTCCCCTGCTTTCTGAACACGCACGATACGCGCCGGCTCTATGGGCGGTTCGTCTGCTGCTGGGCGTGATTTATTTTTTCCCCGGCTATCACAAGCTGGCTACGTCGGGAATAAAGTGGGCGTTTGGAGAGAATCTCAAATACCAATTGTATTGGAAGTGGGTGGAGCACGGGATCACGCCGAGTTTTCGCTGGGATCAAATACCGGGCCTGCTCACCGCCGGAGGATTATTTGTCATTGCATTCGAATTGTCTTTCGTCGGGTGGGTGTTATGGAAAAAAGCTCGGCCCTTCTTGGCCCTGGCAGGCATTGGCTTCCATCTTCTCTCGCAGTTCATTTTTCTCATCCCATTTGCCAGCCTCTGGCTCTGCTACGTGGCGCTGATTGACTTGAGACCGGTGGCCCAGACCTTAAGGCGCCCATGTCGTCGAATGGCGTTGGTTGCGGCGCGGTTTGGGTGGCGGCAGAGTGCGGACCTCGACGCGCTCGAAGCGAAAACCTCGGCCAAGGGCTTTACTGCGGTGGCGGGGTTCCTGCTCTTGGCGGCCGCGGTGCAGGGATTCCGCGGGCAGATGCAGTCGTACCCGTTTCCCTGCTATCCGACATTTCAATGGATCGCACCGAAGCTAATGCCCGACCTCGAGATCGTCGCTTACGACGCGCACGGAAACGCATCGCTTTTGGTCCACGCGCGCGACGCACGCGGATACCGCACGCAACGACAGTGGGCCGAGCTCTGGAGTCTGGCCGGCGCCACTGGGTCGGTGAATCCCAGCCGGCTGCGCGCTTATTACGAGACCCTGGCCGCTCAGCAACCGCCCGACACCAAACGGGTAGTATTTTATCGCACCTATTTTTCCGTCTTACCCGAAGACCGGGGTAACCCTCCGTTGAAGCGGGTTCGGCTTTGGGAAATCTGAGTCCGCTTGGCTCAATCCGAGACGAAAATCCCGCGATCACGCAGCGGCCGCTTCACGTTTTGCTCCAACGACTTGGCGGCCATGACCAGGTACTCCTCCGAATCCATCCAGCCGAGCGCGTCGCCTACGCCGGTGTCATAGTCGGCGCTTCGACGCGCTTTCAAGGCTTCCCACTGTTGCCGAACTCCCGCCACCGCGCGATCCGCCATTTTACCCAGGTATTTTTGGTCGTCAGGGCTCAGCTGTTCCAGCGCCCAATCCAGAAACAGGAATCCGAAAACACCGTGCGCCGCTTCGTCTTTAACGATGCGCCCGAGAACGGCGCGGGGCAACGGATGCCGCGCAGCATGCCAGGTTGCTCGCAGCAGCGGAATCGAAAGCGCCTCCCCCACGCAAAAGCACCGCGTCACCAGATCGGCCGCGCGCATCAATGGAGAAAGAGCTGGGTCGGCGTCCACGATCAAAAAACTCGGGTCATGGACGATCTCGGTGCCTCCGCCGAGCTCCATTGCCATTCCCGCGCAGAGCTCGACATGTACCAGCTCATCGAGGGGAAAGCGCGCAGCCATGGCGATGAGATCGATCGGCGCGCGACACTCCAATAAAGCCCTGAGCGTGGCGGCACACGCTATCGCGGTCCTGTGCTCCTGAAAAGACGCGCCGGTCCAGTGTTTGCGAGCCAGCACCAGAGTCCGTTCGGCGATGGAAGAAGTCTCGAAAGTCCCCCAGGGCATTGTCTCCACTTCCGGGCGAAGTTTTCGGTACCGTTGCTCTACCTGACCACCGAACAGCTCGAGCTCGAAGAGCTCACCAAAGACGCCCTTACTCTCAGACACTTGGCTCCGTCACTAGTTCGAGCCAGCGCTTCCGGCACTCCCGGCGCTTCCCGCGCTTCCGCCGCTCCCCGCGCTCGCATCCGCACCGCCCGTACCGGCATCGTACGGCGGGGCGATGAGGTTGGCCACTACATAATACCCTCCAGAGCCTCCCATGGATGGCGGAGGCAGAAGATTCGATACCACGTAACCGCCACTGCCACCTCCACGACCCCCGCTCGTCACCACGTAACCACCACTCCCACCACCGGCGTTCGACGACGTCCCGTCCTCAGCCTTGCCGCCGCATGCGACGTAATTCACCGCCGCCACGCCAAGCGAAGCCACCAGAAGCTTTCTCCCCCTGCGTCGACGTGTCGGCAACGGAGTCTTCATGCGCGGGACG
>DASXTY010000911.1:0-1815 GCA_036505155.1 Polyangiaceae bacterium
CCAGCGAAACTCACCGGGATTGGAGCCACTTCAATCGCTTCGGGCCTCAAGATCAATTCGTTCAGCAACGAGTGCAGGCCGCACACATCAGCACCCTGAGCGTACAAGGTCACTGGTATTTTTTCCGGCAGGGATTGGGCATGGAGCGCGGCTTCGACGTGGTGGATACGGAAGCGGCTCCCAAGGCGGTAGCGGCCCAGGCCGACCGCTCGGTGACCAGTGACAAGCTGAGTGATCGCGCCATCGGGCTTCTGTCCAAGCCAGAAAACGCAGGGCGACAGTTCTATTTGTGGGTTCATTATGTGGACCCGCACAGTGAATACGTGCGGCACCCCGGGTTCGATTTCGGGCCGGGGAATCGCGACCTTTACGAAGGAGAGGTTGCTTTCACCGATCATCACGTGGGGCGTCTGCTCGATTTCATCGAGAAGAGTTCCTTCGCAGACCGCACCGCGGTGATCTTCACCAGCGACCACGGCGAAGCGTTTGGCGAGCACGGCATGATCCGTCACGGTTTCGAGCTCTGGGAAGAGCTAGTGAGAGTACCGCTCATCTTCCGCGTGCCCGGCGCTGCGGCCCATAAAGTTTTTGAGCGCCGGTCCATCATCGACGTGGTTCCGACTATCCTGGATTTACTCCGCGTGGCGAAGCCAACCGGTGTGGGCAGCGACTTTCTGAGCGGCGAATCGTTGCTCTTCGATCTGCTGCTGCCACCCAGTTACCAGCCCCCAAAACGGGTCATATTCGTGGATATGGCCGCGGGTCCCCACAACGCCGAGCGGCAGGCTTTCATCGAAAACGACTACAAGCTCATTGCCAGCTCCAGCCGAGTGCTGGGCCTCTACCACCTTTCCAATGATCCCGGAGAGAAACACGACCTGAGTCAGGAGCATTCTTTGACTTCGAAAATTGCAGATCGTTTTCGAGCCTTCCGTCGTACACTAAGAGAGGTGCACGTGGCGCCCACGCCTGAATGATGAGGATCGTATCGCTTTTAGCCAGCGGGACTGAGCTCTGTTGCGCCCTCGGCGCCGGGGAAAGCCTAGTAGGACGATCGCACGAGTGTGACGATCCCGAATGGGTCCAGCGATTGCCCCAGGTCTCCCGACCGACTTTCGAAGTCTCGGGATCCGGCGCCGAAATCGACGCTCGCGTTCGCGCGAAGCTCCGCAACCATCTGCCGCTTTATGAGGTGGACCGAGAGCTCCTTGAAAGGCTGGCGCCGGACGTGGTGGTGACGCAGGTTCACTGCGAAGTGTGTGCCGTGAGCCCGTCGGCGTTGGGAGATGCTCACGCCTGGCCAGGGCTCGAAGGTTTGAAGACGGTGTCCATGCGTGGGGGTTCGCTCCCGGGTATCCTCGAAGACTTTCAAAACGTATCCAGGGCCATCGGTCGCGCCGGCGCCGGACAAGAGCTGGTGAGCCGGATTGGCGCGACCCTCCACAAGTGGCAGGAGCGGACTCAGGGACTAAGGCGGCCCAAAGTGGTGTGCATCGAATGGATGGATCCAGTGTTTACCATGGGGAATTGGGGACCGGAGCTGGTGGAGCTCGCAGGCGGAGAAACGGCGCTCGCGGCACCGGGACACTCGGTCGTCGTCGGTTGGGAGGCGGTGCTAGAAGCTAACCCGGAGATTCTCGTGGTGGCGCCCTGCGGTTTCCCACTGGAGCGCGCATGGGCGGAAATGCCGGTGCTGACTTCACGCCCTTCTTGGTCTGATCTGCGGTGTGTGCGAACCGGGCGCGTGTACGTGTCGGATGGCAACCGGTACTTCAACCGCTCTGGCCCCACTCTGTTCGATTCCATCGGTCTTTT